>JADJLQ010000003.1:0-300000 GCA_016709995.1 Saprospiraceae bacterium | reverse complement strand
AGTGTACTAAAAATGACTGTAACTGGATCATAGAGTATTTTAAGAAATGAATCTTGTTCACATTCAACTGATGTTTTGGGATATGCAGTTTCAGGCGATCGCTCCTATTTCAGTTTGTTTATCCGATCAGAAAGCAATCAGGTTTAAGCTCATCCTATGCCGCCTGCATCAGGGAGGAATTGGCAAAATCAATTATATTACATCTCTATTAGATCCAGGTCCCAATTTAAGCCGCACGACTTTATACCTATGAACGAACAATTGCAAACTACCAAGTCCAATTTTGGTACAACTCCTGTTTTCCTAACTGCCATATCAACCATATTAGGTGCCATCATGTTTCTTCGGTTTGGGTTTTCGGTAGGGTCTGTAGGATTTGCCGGATCCTTGATCATCATCCTGATAGGCCACGCCGTAACCATACCTACAGCCCTGGCGCTCGGAGAGATCGCTACGAATCAAAAAGTAGAAGGCGGCGGTGAATATTTTATTATCTCCAGATCCTTTGGCCTTAATATCGGTGCTGCCATAGGCATTGCCCTATTCCTTTCGCAAGCAATCAGCGTAGCTTTTTATACCATCGCATTTGCAGAATCATTTAATACGATCAAGCCCTGGCTATCAGAGCATTTCCATATTGAGGTATTGGACAATCGGCTGTTTAGCATACCTGCCCTGGCGGGTCTTATATTGTTAATGGTCACCCGGGGTGCTGACTTGGGTATAAAAGCGCTGTATATCGTCGTAAGTTTACTGATTGTTTCCCTCATTTTTTTCTTTTTAGGAGATACTAGTTTTAGCCATACCCCGGAAAGTTCAAAATTTCTGTCTTTGCCTACTGCTGACCAGGGATTTTTTTATGTTTTTTCGATCATATTTCCTGCCTTTACAGGTATGACTGCTGGAGTTGGGCTTTCAGGAGACCTTCGTGATCCTAAAAAATCTATTCCCTTAGGTACGCTTGCTGCCACCATCACAGGCATGATTATTTATATTCTGATTGCTTATAAGTTATTTGTGTCCGCCAGTCCGGCAGATTTATTGAGTGATCAATTGATCATGAGTAAGATTGCTATCTGGGGACCCATTATTCCAATTGGTTTGGCCGCCGCGACGATCTCATCGGCTATCGGATCTTTCATGGTCGCTCCAAGAACACTCCAGGCCATCGGCGCTGACGATGTCATGCCCAACAAAGCCATAAATAAATGGTTGGCTACCGGTACTCAAAATCGCAATGAGCCCCGCAATGCCACCATTGCTACCAGTATCATTGCCCTGGTTTTTGTGCTGATCGGTGATGTCAATGCAGTGGCTGTCATTATATCCATGTTTTTTTTAGTGACCTATGGTTCTTTGTGCCTGATTTCTTTTTTACAACACTTTGCAGCCGACCCGGCGTATCGTCCATCGTTTAAATCAAAATGGTATATCTCTTTATTTGGGGCCCTGATGTGCATCTACCTGATGTTTAAAATCAATGCTGCTTATGCCTTGCTATCGGTCATCCTGATGGTGAGTATCTATTTCTACATCACGTATAATAATCCCAATGCGACCAGTATGGCACGCATATTTGAAGGAGTGATTCATCAGTTTAGCCGGCGAGTGCAGGTCTTTCTACAAAAATCAGAAAAAGAAAATGCGGTAGGAAACTGGAGGCCAGGGGTCATCTGTTTGTCCAAAGATAGTTTCCAACGATTTGCAGCTTTCGAAATGATGAAATGGATTTCGCACCGGTACGGGTTCGGCACCTATATTCATTTTGAAAACAAATACTTTTCGAAAGAGTCAAAGCAGCTAGCCGACGCAGACCTGGAAAAACTGATCGACATGGCAGAAAAAGCCAAGTCCAATGTATTTCTGGAGACCATCATCACCCCGTCCAATACTTCAGCGATCTTGCAGGCCATCCAACAACCCGCCGTGTCTGGTCAGCCCAATAATATGATGCTGTTTGAATTTGCCAAAGGCGACAGAGAATGGCTCACCCAGGTCATAGAAAATTACAATTTGCTTCTGGCTGCTAAATATGATATTGTGATCCTGCGATCCAGTATTCGCAATTTTGGCTACAAACGAAATATTCATGTTTGGATTAGAAAAGAAGATTATGAAAATGCCAGTCTCATGATTTTATTATCATATATCATCCTGGGTCACAAAGATTGGAGCCAAGGAGAAATAAAGATATTTGCTATTTTCTCTGAGAAAGACCTGGAGACAGAAAAGCAACATCTTATCGATCTCACTACTTCCGGCAGGCTGCCCATCTCTCCAAGCAATATTAAAGTAATCTCTCAATATGATGGTATGAATCACCAGGATACTATCAATGAATATTCAGCAGATGCAGATCTTACTTTAGTAGGTTTCCATGAGAGTGTCATCAAAGCCAAAGGTGAAGAATTTTTTGAACGCTACGATAAAGTGGGAGATATCCTTTTTGTAAATACCCAGACTTCAAAATTCATCACCTAGTCACTCCACACATTACCATTTTTGTATTTTTCACAAAATGAATAGATTAATACCGCCATTCCTACTCCTGGTACTAATGATACCTGCATGTAAATCATCTGCTGCCCTCGATCAACAAATAGTGGCTACATGGAAGATGGAAAAAGTAATAGAATACGGTGCCGATGTCACTTCAAAGCACAACCCAGCCAATAATCGTTGGATCACATTCAATCCGGATGGCACTTTTCTCAGTGATGGCGATCCTTTCGGCCCCAATAAAGGTAGATGGTCGGTAAAACCACGATCAAACATCCTGACGCTTGATAGTGATGTAGATGATGATGATAGTGATTGGAATGTTGTGGTCGACGGCGATCTTACTACCTGGACTGGTAGAGGCCATGAGCGTAAAGAAAATACGACGCTGGTCCATCGTAGGGTGAGAGAATGATCTTGCACTTCAATGGAATAATTCAAATAGATTTTAAAAGGTGAAAACGGAGATAATACGGAAAGCATCGATAGTGAAACCCATGCTGCATGGACTGCCTTATTTAAAAACAGGATTATGAATGGAAAATCTATTGTGTCCCTTTGATGGAAATTCTCAGCTGAGAAGAAATAATCCATTTGACTATCCTTAATTTCACATTTTTCCTGACAACAACAGATAATCACAAAACTCAAAGATGAGTATATCATCCTGATAGGTTTGATTCTATCCATTCTATTACTCATCATTGCTGCATTGAATTACCCAGGTGGAAATATTAGGGATATTCATTCCAAGGGATATAGTTTGAATAAGAATTATATCAGCCATCTGCTGGAGTATCATGCGTTAAATGGAATGGATAATCTTGCCAGGCCGTGGGGTATCCTGGGCGTGGTGATGATGGGTATCACCACCGGACTAGCTTTTGTGCGATTTGCCAATAAGATTGATTTGAAAAAATTTTCCAGCGTGATCAGGTTCCTGGGGTATACTTTAATCCTGGTCACCTCCCTGATCACTATACCACCCTGGCATGACCCTATGATCACTTTGGGCAGCATCATTACACTTTTACTTTTTTTCTATGTAACAGTCCTTTTTTTGCAGTCAAAACTGAAGTCATTTAAAATACTTTCTGTGCTAATGATATTGTGTTTTTATGGTGCCACGTATATGTATTTTACAAGGACAGCGCTGGATTACCTCCCTGCTGTACAGAAATCTATTCATGTATTTCAAATAGTGTTTATTCTGGGAATGGAGTACTTTATCACCAAAGCAGATGTACAACGAAGCTCAAAAGCAAGGACAGTATCTGTCTGAATATAGACACCTTCTATACAATCATTAATTATATCAATATTATCAATGAGTATCAGATCGTATATTTGATCTCCAAATGATGAAGGTCATATCCTATTTCCTTTTTTCATGTCAATTTTACATTCAACATAAACATTAATATCATATGAGCTCTTCTAATAATCACTCCAATGGCAATGGCAAATGCCCCTTTATGCATGGTGAACTAAACTACGTAGCTGGAGGTGGCACTTCCAATAAAGATTGGTGGCCCAATCAATTAAAATTAAATATCCTACGCCAGCATTCTGCGCTAACCAATCCTATGGATCCCTCCTACAACTATGCGGAGGAGTTTAAATCCCTGGACCTTGCCGCGGTAAAAAAAGATCTTTTCGAACTCATGACCTCCTCCCAGGAATGGTGGCCTGCGGACTATGGTCATTATGGCCCCTTTTTTATACGCATGGCCTGGCATAGTGCCGGTACTTACCGGATAGCTGACGGTCGGGGCGGAGCAGGTTCCGGTTCTCAGCGATTTGCACCACTCAACAGCTGGCCCGACAATGCCAGTCTCGACAAAGCCCGCTTACTCCTCTGGCCAGTCAAACAAAAATATGGCCGCAAGATCTCCTGGGCCGACCTTATGATACTGGCTGGCAACTGTGCCCTCGAATCCATGGGCCTGAAAACATTTGGGTTCGGTGGTGGCCGTGAAGATGTTTGGGAACCGGAGCAAGATATCTACTGGGGAGCTGAGAGTGAGTGGCTTGGAGATAAAAGATATTCCGGAGACCGTGATTTGGAGAATCCACTTGCCGCTGTACAAATGGGTCTCATCTATGTCAATCCGGAAGGCCCTAATGGCAATCCCGATCCGATAGCTGCGGCCAAAGATATACGGGAGACTTTCGGCCGAATGGCTATGAATGATTATGAGACCGTAGCACTCATCGCCGGAGGTCATACCTTCGGTAAAACCCATGGGGCAGCCGATCCTTCTAAATATGTAGGCCGAGAGCCTGCAGCAGCGAGTATAGAAGAACAAGGCCTCGGCTGGAAGAATACTTTTGGTAGTGGCCATGGCGTCCATACTATCACCAGCGGACTTGAGGGAGCATGGACGACGACACCTACCCGGTGGAGTAATAATTTCTTTGAGAATCTTTTTAATTATGAATGGGAACTGACCAAAAGCCCTGCCGGTGCACACCAATGGAAACCCAAAAATAATCAAGGCGCCGGCCTCGTACCGGATGCTCATGATCCTGCCATCAGGCACGCACCTTTTATGCTCACTACCGACCTGGCATTAAGATTTGATCCGATCTATGAGCCCATCTCGAAGCATTTTTATGAACATCCTGATGAGTTCGCTGATGCCTTTGCGAGAGCCTGGTTTAAGTTGACTCACCGGGATATGGGACCCATCAGCCGCTACCTTGGACCCGAAGTACCTAAAGAAGAATTAATATGGCAAGATCCTGTCCCTTCTGTCACTCACAAATTGATCGATGACAAAGATATGGCAGCTTTAAAAGCCGAAATCCTTGCATCAGGACTTACCATTGGCGAATTGGTTTCTACTGCATGGGCCTCTGCCTCTACGTTCAGAGGATCTGACAAACGTGGTGGGGCTAATGGAGCAAGAATCAGATTGGCACCACAGAAGTTTTGGAAAGTAAACAATCCTACTCAACTATCCAGTGTGCTTGATAAATTAGAAGCTATCCAACAAGAGTTTAATCATGCACAGACATCGGGCAAAGAAGTTTCTTTAGCAGATCTCATCATCCTGGGCGGAAACGCTGCAGTCGAAAAGGCAGCCTCCCTGGCAGGTCATCCCTTGAATATTCCTTTTACCCCTGGTCGCACAGATGCCAGCCAGGAACAGACTGATGTAGAATCATTTGCAGTACTCGAGCCTTTCGCTGATGGATTCCGCAATTATATAAAAGCTAAATATGCTGTGCCGGCAGAAGAACTACTGGTAGACAAAGCTCAGCTGCTTACCCTGACCGCACCAGAGATGACCGTGTTGATTGGTGGTATGCGCGTGCTACAAACCAACTTCGATGGATCTGTCAGCGGAGTATTCACTCATCGCCCCGGAATACTCACCAATGATTTCTTTTTAAATCTGTTGGATCTGGGTACTACCTGGAAAAGCACCACCGCTGACCAGGATATATTTGAAGGTCGTAGCCGTACTAACGGTGAGCTCAGATGGACGGGTAGTCGGGTAGACTTAATCTTTGGATCTAACTCAGAGCTTCGTGCTATCGCCGAAGTGTATGGTAGCGCTGATTCCAAAGAAAAATTTGTACTTGATTTTGTGGGTGCCTGGAGCAAAGTGATGGACTTGGATCGTATCTGAGTTGGCCTCTAATATGTAATTTAACCACTTAGGTTTTGTTTAACCACTAAGGACACTAAGGTGCACTAAGGATAATGGTCAATTTAGTATGACCAGGTATATATGGACATTCAGTGTAGGAAGTTGATCGTTTTATTGAAATGAGCGGGCAAGCTCTGGTTTTAATATGTGGTTGCTTCGCAACTTGATTGCCACGGAAATCACGGGAGAAGCACGGAGGATTTTATTACGCTATATGTCTCAGTCACCGATGCATAATTCTACTTAGTGTTACTTAGTGTCCTCAGTGGTTCATCTAGATTTGAGTTCATTCTTTACCCCTCCATGTTTTCAGTGGTAACCCCCACGGCGAAGCCGATCATTACACCCATCCCCAAAAACACTAACTTTACGCAGTGAAAATTCAATCCCCTTCCATTTCCTGCGTGCTTCTTTTTGTGTTTACCCTGGCAGCCACCCAACTGTCCGGACAGTCCACCGGCAAGATTTCTGGTAAGATCACGGACAGCCGTACTCCACTGGAGTTCGTGACTGTGACAGCGGCCCCATTATCTGATAGTACCCAAGTGCTGAAATATTTTGTCACCGATAGTCTCGGATTTTTCACTTTGGAGGGTTTGCCATTTGATACCTATAAACTGGAGTGCAGGCTCATCGGGTACGAAGTAGTGGCCAGGAATGTCACACTAACCAAAGCGCAGCCGCAGGTGATATTGCCTGAAATCGATTTTTCACCCGGAGCAAACGAGTTGGAAGGGGTGACTGTGACTGCTCAGCGCAAACTCATCGAAAGGACTACCGGTGGGTTTATCGTCAATACCGCTGGCAATCTCGTCCAGGCAGGCGGGACGGCGACTGATCTCCTCAAAAATACCCCCGCTGTCACTGTAGATGCTGATGGTGCTATCACCCTCCGAGGCAAATCCCCATTGATACTGGTCAATGGTCGAAACTCCAGCCTCGGCAATCCTGATAATATCCCAGCCAGCAGTATAGAAAGTATTGAAATACTGACCAATCCATCAGCCAAATACGATGCAAATGCTGAAAGCGGCATTATCAATATACGGCTTAAAAAAAATAAGGACAATGGTATCAATGGCGCTTTTGCCCTGGCAGGTGGCGTTGGTGCCAAAGGTCGCATCAGTAGCTCGGCAGTCCTAAATCAAAAAACTAAAAAATGGTCTTCCAGTCTTGGTTATGATAATCGATTTGCAGGCAGGACCCGGGATATCCTTTCCCAAAGGACTAATTTTTTCCTCACAGATCAACATGTATTAGATCAAATAAGACATGACTATCGCACGGAAGAGCTTCAAAATCTTAAGCTCAACCTTGACTTCACTCCCAATGAAAAAAATAATTTTGCTTTTGAAGCTATAGGGAATATCGAAGGTCAGATCAACAATGAAGACCTGAATAGCACCTTATACAAAACCAACAATATTTTTAATTCCGCAGCCGACCGATTTTCATTGGAAAAAGAAAAAGAAAAAGTTGGTGAGATGTCCTTTAACTATAAGCGAAATTTTGCAGATGACCGAAAGTCTCTATCTGGATCATTTACTTCTTCGCTCGAAAAAAACAGGCAAAACACGGATATCAACACGCAGGACTATGATATCTCTCATCTTAACCTCGGTGATCCTTTTCTCGAGCGCACGCACAACTATGAGCATGGTGCGACTCATACGCTACAATTGGATTATGCGCTACCCGTCCATAAAAACCTAATATTGGAGACAGGTTACAAAGGCCTGTTCCGTTCACTTAATGCAGATTTTGAGACAGCCAACCTGGAGAACGGCAACTATATCATACAAACCGAGTCGAGCAATATTTTTAATTTTAATGAAGAAGTTCAAGCCGCCTATGCGATCGTCAATTCGGAGACATCCTCAGGGTCCCTCTCTCATTGGTCCTATTCAGCCGGTCTGCGCGCTGAGCAAGTCACCAACACTGGTGAAACCCAGGATCAAAACACAAACTTCAAAAATGATTATCTCAAATTATTTCCCAATGCCAGCCTTTCTTATGCCTTCTCCAAAGATCAATCCTTCCGCTTGAGCTATAGCAAGCGTATTCGTCGTCCGGGATCAGGACAGCTCAACCCTTTTGTAGATATCACCGATGCACTCAATCCTCACAGTGGCAATGCCAATCTCAAGCCTGAGATCATCCACGCCCTGGAGATGGGCTATACCACCAATGGCGACAAACATTCTTTTTCGACTAACCTGTTTTATCGAAGTGCACTCAATACAATCAGACCGTACTACCAGTTATTACCTAATGGGGTGAGTCTGCAGCTGCCAGTCAACATCGGGAGTGCTATCACCTTTGGCAGTGAAAATATCTATGATGCACAGTTTTCTTCAAAATACAATATGAACTTGAGCCTCTCCTTCTTCCAACAAATCATACATGGAACTAATGTGGCGGAAGGCTCAGACCGGGATGCCTTTGGCTGGAATGGCAAAATGATCCACAATCTGGTGCCCTGGCAAAATGGCAAACTTCAACTCATCGGAAATTATATCTCCAATATGCTCACACCCCAGGGACAGCGATCAGCCCAGTATTTCGTCGATCTCGGCTTCCAGCAAAAAATATTGAATAGCAAGGCGCGGCTGGGACTCACTGTAGTCGATGTTTTTAACACGCTGAAGTCTGGTGTAGAAAACTTTACAACTGAATTTAGTAATTATAGAAATTTCAAGGCAGATACCCGAGCAGTTATGCTTACGCTGGCTTATTCGTTCAGGTCGACGCTGAAGGAAAAATTATTAGAGAATAAGTTTTCTAAGGAATAAAAAGATTGCACCGTATCTGATCTTTACATTTGAGTCATTTATATTATTCAATTTATGATTCAAGATACCTTCGTGCTCACTATCCATATGGTGTCCAGCCTGGATGGTTTCATAGCCAAAAAGGACAATAACATTTCATGGTTCGAGGCATCATGCCATTATGAAAGAGGTGTAAGCGGACAGGATCCGGTAGAGTTCCTCAAGACCATAGACTGCTATGTAATGGGGTCCAAAACATACGAGCTCGCCCTAGAACTTTCAAAATCTTATGGCTGGGCATATGGTGACAAACCAACCATAGTAGTGAGCAGCAGAAACCTACCTAACGAAAGGCAGAATTTAGAATTTTACGATGGCGACCTGACCAGTCTAGTGAATGAAAGATTAAGACCCAATTATAAATCGGTATGGCTCGTAGGTGGGGCTTCGCTTGCCAGGGATTTCATCCAATTAAATCTGGCTGAGGAAATAAGAATATCGATTTTGCCCATTCTATTGGGTGATGGAACATTATTATTTGATCACCTGGGTATAGAACAACTATTAAATTTGAAAGAAGTGACTGCCTACAAAAATGGGATGGTCGAACTATGGTATTCCTTAAAAAAGGATAAGAAGAAGATTTAGATTTCAGACTCAGATTTCAGATTCTGACTTCTGATGCTGATTCTTATTTACTCAATTTTCAAACTTTTGACCGGATTGGCTACAGCTGCCCGGATCGTCTGAAAACTGACCGTAATCAAAGCAATCATTATTGCCAGTGCACCTGCCATACCAAAATACCACCAGTGCATGCCTTCACGGTAAGGATACTTTTCCAACCAACCAGTGAGAAAATACCACGAAACCGGAAAAGCAATCAGGGTGGAGACTGCTACCAGGAGCATAAAATCTTTAGACAACATACCTACAAGATTACCTACACCAGCTCCCAATACTTTGCGTATACCGATCTCTTTGATTCGCTGTTCTGCAGTGAAAGTCGCCAGACCAAATAATCCAAGACAAGAAATAAAGATGGCCAGGAACGCAAAATATTTAGATAGTTTACCAACCGTCTGCTCTGATTTATAATTTTTGGCTATTTCTTCGTCAGTAAATGAATATTTGAATGGAAAAGCCGGGTTAAACTGTTTGTACATTTTCTCCAGGCTGGCAATGGCTTGTTTGGTCTGCCCGGCTTCTGTCCTGACGATGATATAGCCCCATACACTTTGCCAGCTCGGTTTGAACAATCGGATGATCAATGGATCGATCGGTACATGCAGGGAGTTATGGTGAAAGTCCTTCATCAACCCGATGATCTGGCCTTTGTCTCCCCACATGGTGAGTTCTTTGCCCACAGGATCGGTGTACCCAATTTTTTTGGCAGCCGACTCATTGATCAGGTAATTGACGGTGTCGGTGCTGAACGAATGATCAAAATCACGGCCATTGACTAATTCGATCCCCATCGTCTTGATATAATCATAGGTAATATTACTGTTGCTGAACAATATGGATTTGGTCGTGTCTTTACCCGGCCATCTCACTCCTCCGGTAGAACTACCTACTTGTAGCGGACTATTGCTTGCACTAGTTATTTGTTTGATGCCTGCCTCCCTGGAAAGTTCCTGTTTGAATACTTCATAATTTTTTTGCAAATCCCCCTCAATCGGCACCATGATCAGATTTTCTTTGTCAAAGCCCAGGCTTTTATTGTTGATATAGGCGATTTGTCGATAGATCACGATCATACCCATGATGAGAAAAATGGACAGGGCAAACTGAAACACTACGAGACCTCTTCTCAATAAGGTCGCTGACGGATTAAAACGAAGCCACCCTTTTAACACCGTGATCGGTCGCAAGGCCGACATAAAAAATGCCGGATAGCTCCCTGCAAAAACACCGGTACCCAGAGTAAGGCCAAACACGGTAATCAAAAATGCAGGATCAGTAAAAGGTATTTTGAGCAACTTGCCGGTGACCGTATTGAAAGAAGGCAAAAAGAAATATACCATTGCAAGGGCACACAATAATGCAATAAAACTCACCAGTACCGATTCGCTAAAAAATTGCAGGACCAATTGATATTTCCTTGCACCGACGACCTTGCGTACACCGACCTCACGCGCGCGCTTGAGCGATCTTGCTGTAGCCAGGTTCATAAAATTAATACAGGCGATTAATAAAATAATAATGGCTACAATGGAAAATATCCTTACATACTCTATTCGACCACCATCCTGCACCCCTGCTTTCCACTGGCCATAGAGGTAGGACTGACCAAAGTTTTGCAAAAATAATTTGACATTGGTATCCTTGTTTTTTGTCTGGATATAGTCTTCGATCTTGGCGTTGACTTTAGTGATATCCGCTTGTTCATTCAACAACACAAAACATCGAGGACCATTATTGCCCCACTCCTTGGCCCAATCATTGTCTTTAAGCCATTGCTCCCAGGACATGATAAAATCGAATTTCATAGAGGACGCTTCAGGTATTTCAGCCAATACACCGGTGACAGTTACATTGTCTTTATTGTCTATCCTGATAGATTTGCCTATGGGCTCTTCTCCCAGAAAATATTTATCCGCAAGCTTTTGTGACAGGACGATGCCATCCGGTCTATCCAAAGCAGACGCAGGATCACCTTTGATCAATTTGAACGAAAACATTTTGAGAAAATCCTTTTGAGCATATCTACCTTTCTCTTTATCCAATTTATTCCCTACGGTAAATAAGGGTTCTTCTTCCCACAAAAATTGACTGGCCATCTGGATCTCAGGTATGTCCTTGACGATATTTTCTGCGAGCAGGCCGGGAGTGGATTCGAAAGTAGAGATCTCACCGGAATAGTTTTGGTTTTCCATGACCCGATACAGTCTGCTATCGTATAGGTGGAAACGATCTTTGTCCAGCTCATCCTGGAGCCATAGCAAAATCACCAGGCTGCAGGCCAGACCGAGGGCAAGTCCTAGTATATTGATGAGTGAAAAGGTTTTATTGGCGAGTAGATTTCTCCAGGCAGTTCGAAAGAAATTTTTGAGCATAGCATTTGTTTTTTAATAGGCAGACCTTAAAGACTCCTTTATAATACTATGGGTTGCAGAGAAAGGTTACACCTAGTTATAAGTATTTAATTATGTGATATTAACACATATATATTTTAATACTATAAAGTGCATAGTGTTCGATTTTGATACAACTATGTTAAAACAAATTAAGTTCTCGCTGATAATTTAATGATACTTCTTTCCGAAAGGATCATAAACAAAAGTCCTATATACCTTAAACCCAAAATACTTATCAGCGATAGTTGCTCTCACACCCAACGCCTACAGTCGGACCGTCAAACTAATCGACATCATCCATCATGCAGGAGCTAAAAGCAGTCACTTATTGCCAACTATTTAAAAGTATTTGAGCAGTCGCAGAATCCTTCATTTTTTCATAACCTTTACGGCCTCAACATCTTTTTACTAAACCATTTTCTCACCTTCTATTCAGATAATCTCCGTAAACTTACTGGTGAATAAAGCGAATAATTAAAAACCTGGCTGAGTTATTTTTTATGAATTCAAGAAATAAATTAGTAGTTAGACTAGTATATGCTGTCTGCATTCTGACTGCACTTCCAGTTATTTCATTAAAATCTCAACATACCATCATTAAAGGGACACTGATCGAAAAATCAAATAATCTGCCTTTGGAATATGCCAGTGTGGCTCTATTAAGTAACTTAGATTCTTCAGTCATAGCCGGGACCACCACTAATGCAAAAGGTGATTTTCTTCTTGCATAAGTAGACTCCGGGGATTACATCGGTCAAATCGTCTTTCTAGGTTTTAAAACCAAATACATTCAACTATCGGTCTCAAAAAATAATAAAGAGATCGATTTGGCCTATATCACTATGGAATCATCCACTGATTTATTAAAAGAAATCACCGTGACAGGCAATCGTATAAACAGCACCAACAAGCTGGATAAACAAACCTATAGTGCGGATCAATTTGAATCTTCCAAAGGAGGTAGTGCCATCGATGCCTTGAAAAATCTGCCCTCTGTTGCTGTAAATAGTGCAGGTGAAATCAGTATCAGGGGCTCCACCGGATTTCTGATATTGATCAATGGAAAGCCCATGGTCACCGATGCACAGACTATCTTAAGTCAATTGCCTGCTAATACCATTGAAAATATTGAGTTGATTACGGCACCGTCTTCTAAATATGACGCCGATGGAAAGGCAGGCATTCTCAATATAGTAACCAGGCAGGGAGTTGACAATGGGCTCGCCATCATAGCCAACCTGCAGGGTGGTCTGCCAAGCACCACAGATTTTAATAATCTCGAAAAACCATCACGATTTGGAGGAGACTTTACTATCAATTTCAAACAAAACAAGTGGGATCTATCCCTGAGTGCAAATTATTTGAGAAATGACGGCAATGGACGCAGGGAAGGAGATGTATTCACTAAAAATTTTATCAACCATACGATCACCCGGTTTCCATCGCTCGGCGAAAGAAGTTTTGACCGTTACAGTTATGGTGCAAGGACCTCCATCAACTACTCCTCCAATAAAAACAATGTATTTAATCTGGGTATTTTCGCCAGCAAAAAATACCAGCAAAGGCGTGCGGATATTGAATATGCCAATTCTACCTCGGATCTGACTACTAATACTATTTTACGACAACTGAATTACTTCAACTCTAATCTACAGACTAAAGAGGGTGAATTTTTAGTGGGCAGTTTAGACTATGTCCATACCTTCCATGATAAGTCTACGCTAAGTGCTTCAGCAATGTACGAGCATGCTAACCTCGTTGGAAACACGCTGAATAAAAATATAAATCTGCCTGATAAAAACATGGTATTCCAGCAGGTTATTAATCCTTATACAAATCCAATTAGTGGATACAGATTTAAGTTGGACCACAGCATATCTATTGGAACTGGCAAATTGGAGAGTGGGTATCAGTTCAGGTCAGACCATCAGGACGGAAAGTTTGATTATGAGGTGACCCCAAATGTCCCCCAGTCTGACATTTCAAAATTTAGGGGAACCGCAAAATCAACCAATCATATCAATGCTCTATACTCACAATATGGGGGCAAACTATCCGAACTTCTATATGTCGCTGGTTTGAGGTACGAATACGCCTCCAGAGAAGTTATTTTGTCATCCGATACCAATCATCACCATTTAGATCAAAGCAATTTATTTCCTTCGATAAACCTACTATTCCCCTTCAAAGAAACCTGGAATCTAAAAGGTGGATACAGCAAACGGGTGCAACGAAACAATAATTTTGAATTAAACCCCATACCCGAAAGAGAACATTCAGAAACTTTAGAGCAAGGCGACCCGGACCTGTTGCCCCAATATGTTGATTTAGTAGAATTTGGCATCAATCATGATTTCAACAAGGGGAGTTTTTTCTCAACCCTTTATTTTCAGCATATAAAAAACCCAATCCAGCGAGTCAACAATGTCTATGCAGACAGCATTTTAAATCGACTTTTTATCAATGCTTCCAGCGCGAGATTAATTGGCCTGGAAATGGGGAGCACCACTAATTTTGGTCGATGGCTTACCCTGTATATGGGAGCGAACCTATACAATTATAAAATTAGCGGCGAATTGAACGTGTTGGGAGAGACTTCAACCATTAATAATTCCAATTGGGTGTACTCTCTCAATGTAAATACAACTACAGATTTAGGCAAAGAATGGTCCTGGCAAGTTAATGCCAATTATGTGTCAGCCCGCCCGACTGCTCAAGGCGAGGACTCAAGATTTTTATCTCCCAATACCAGCTTAAAGAAATCCTTTTTAGACGGCAAGCTTTCCCTAAGCTTACAATGGCAAAATATTAACCTGGGTTTTATGAATGCCAACCAACAACGCATCACTACCTACGGTACTGACTTTTATACCACCACCAATTACATTTATGAAACAGATGTTTTTTTACTAAATTTTAATTTTAAGCTCAATAAACTTACTAGCAAAGCGAAATTACCAAATAGTGAAATCGGCGAAAAAGAATTTTGATTTCGATTACATAATAGGCAGTACCCAAAGAGTCCCAACAGCCAAATTAGTTAGGCAAAGGGGCAATTGACATATTAATCTTCGAAAGCAAAAGAACTATATCTTATTAACTAATCTTTTCTTTAAATTAAATTGCGAGAACAAAATATATTACTTTAGTCCTTAATTTATTCAAATCATCGGATATTTCTAATATAGCTTGTTGTAAATACTAATGAAAGTCTATACTTCCTGAGCAAAATTCACTATAATCTGTCATCCTCTATAACATGGCAAACCCAATCAAACCTAGTACAGACACTAATTGGTCTCCACTCAGAATAATCATCTTCCGATATTGCTTTATCTTTTTTGCTTTACACAATTTTCCTTTCCCCATCAGTGATATTCCAGTCATAGGTGAGTGGATTTCTGAGCAATATGAAAATATATGGGATAAATTAATCAACTGGGGAGGAAAATTCTTTTTTGGTATACCCGAGATCACTATAAAGCCATTGGGCAGCGGTGACACAACATGGAATTGGGTGCAGGAGTTTTTGATACTCCTTTTCTCAGTCATCGGTTGTTTTATTTGGAGTCTTTTTGACCGAAAAAAAAGGAATTATCCAGAACTCAATTACTGGAACAATGTATGGATACGCTATTGCTTAGGTTTTATCTTGCTAGCCTATGGTATCTACAAGATATTTCCTTCACAATTTGGGACAATTACAACTGATAGGCTTTATCAAGAATTGGGTGAAATGAGTCCTATGGGTTTGTTATGGACTTTTATGGCCTATTCTACAAAGTATCAATTTTTTGGAGGATTAATGGAGTGCCTAGGTGGCTTATTATTGTTGTTCAGAAAAACGACACTTTTAGGGGCATTGATTATTATATGTGTGATGGCCAATGTTTTTGCCCTTAATATGTGCTACGATGTACCGGTAAAACTATTTTCATTTTTACTGCTTTTAATGGCACTTTATCTGGCTGCCCAGGATTTTCAAAGACTTTTAAACTTTTTTATCCTACAAAAATCTACCAAAGCACCTATTCAGTTCGAGACCTATTTTTCAGATAGAAAGTGGTATAAAATAAGTCGCATTATATTGAAGATTGGGTTATTTGTTATATTGATATCACCTTTGATTAAACAATCATTGGGAATAGAAAAAACACAGTCAGGGCCATTAACAACTTTCTATGGTCCCTATAAGGTTTCAAAACACATTAAAAGCCATGTAGAAATACTTCATACTGATTCATTGCGATGGGAAAATCTTTTCATTGACCGTAAGGGGTCTTCCGACATGATTTCCGTTTCAAATGAATTCGGCGTGCGAAACAGGTTTTACTTAAAAAGAAATGATTCTACGAAAACCGCCATATTTAGCACAGCTGGGGACACCTCCAGTTACATTTTCACTTATCAACAACCTGATACAACAAGACTTATTTTTAATGGAACGTTAGGTAAAGATTCGCTTCAGATTGAGTTGGAGAAACAGAAAAGAAAAGATTTTCTCTTAGTCAAACGAGGTTTTCATTGGATAAATGAAGTGCCGTTTAATCGATAGGCAAGTAGGGAAATTATTGAGCTTTAAAATCAGACCCCGGCGTGAAGCAGATCAACTCAAAAGTATTTCAGCCGGAACACCAAGTTTTTTATAAAATTTTCGGGCTATATCCAGGGTGAGTGGTTTTTTGCCGGAAAGAATAGAAGATATATAACCTTTGCTGCCAACCAAGCCTATTAAGTCCTTACTCTTAAGTCTTTTTTCGGCCATTTTTAATTTTATAGCTTCCAAAGGATCAGGTATTGGAATTGCGTGATATTTGTCCTCGTATTCTTTAAGCAATAACAAAGCCACTTGCACTTGTTCACCTTCAGGAGATGTATGCTTCACTTTTCGATCAAACATTTGATCCACCCAATCCAGCATAGCTTCATATTCTTTATTCGACTTTATTATTTTTAATATCATAATTTCATTGCCCTTTTTGTAGTCAATTTTTTCGACATTTATTTGATCATATACTGCATGCGTACCAAACCATTTAATTTGCACAGCTTTAAAATCAAAGATGACCCTTACTACTAATCTATACTTGTTTCCAAGGATATTGAAAACCACTCGATCATCTTTCACCAAACTCTGATTAGGATAAACTTCTTTAAGTTCATTAAAGTTTTTGAATTCGGATTTCAAAAATTCATAGTACCATTGCTGTAAAGACCTTGCCGCATCAGGAAATTGCCGACAATACCCCAATAATGTCTTCCGAGCAACAATATTAAACACTTACAAATTTAGATTGTTTTCTAATAGCAAACATAAATAAATTGCCTTCTAACCCATGCTCAATCAGCATTGCCAAAAAATTACGACGACTTTCTAAGGGCTTACTGAACCTCCCATGGCCTCTTACATTCAATATAGTTTCTACCATCTTATTCAGTCCTAAGTGCTCTCCCTTCATTGGCCAGTGCAGCCTTGAAGGCCTGTACGCTCACCGTCATCAAGGCTATCAGTAAAATCGACACACCTGCCAAACCAAAGACACACCATTTTATATCGACCCTATAGGTGTAATCCGACAACCATTTGTTCATCAACCAGTAACTTGCAATAACGAAAGCGATCCAGATCAAACCCAATAAATCTTTGGATAGTAGCGTCACTATATTACTAACTGAAGCACCTAATATTTTTCTATCCTTAAGCTCTTTAGTCCTGCTGCCAGCCATATAAATCACCAATCCAAACAAGCCAAGGCATGAGGTAAATATAGTCAGACATTGGAGATACCCTTTCAGATGTGTACGAAAATGAGACAACTTTGCATGATTTGATACGTTCGATGAGCTGCTTAGCCCGATCAAACATGCAAGATTTCTTTCGAAATTAATTAGCCAAATTACCTCAAAATGATTTTGGAAGAATAGAGATTAGGACCATTTTTAAAATTCAAAAAATACATGCCTTTGTCCAGATGTCTGAGATCCAATCGTTGTGTCGAGCCTTTGGTAGGTTGGAGCATAGATTGATAGACTACCCTGCCCAATGGATCCAACACCTGGATCATATCCTGTAGATCCCCGAGAGCCCAATTGGTAGAAAATGCTATGTTCAATATACCTTCTGAAGGCTTGGGAAATATATTTATACTCACATCACCATTTTT
This sequence comes from Saprospiraceae bacterium, assembly GCA_016709995.1. NCBI lineage: Bacteria > Pseudomonadati > Bacteroidota > Saprospiria > Saprospirales > Saprospiraceae > Saprospiraceae bacterium. The sequence goes on along the minus strand of JADJLQ010000003.1, from coordinate 281,827 downwards.
TAGTTGGCGGACTACCTTTCCTGATCCTCCGATGACACTGCATTTTCCCAAAGTCACATTGATAAATTTAATAGGACTGAATCCACAAGCATTGGATGCTCTTACTGTCACGATGCCGGAATGAGATCCAAAATCAACTTGAATGGAAGGGGTGCCCTGCCCTGAAACGATCGAAGCCCCGGTAGGCACCGTCCAAATATATTCATTGGCACCATTCACCGGTGCTATGCTATATAATTCATTGCTGGCAAATTCACACAATACGTTAGAGCCCTGGATATTGGTATTGATCACCGGCGTGGGACTCACTGTGACACACTCAAAAGGGCTGGTACCGCATTGGGTGGAGTATTGTACGCAGATATCCCCTGTCCTATAGGAAGAAGCAAAAACTACATTTATAGAATTAGTATTCTGGCCACTCATGATAGTAGCACCTATAGGCACCGTCCAAAGATATCCCGTAGCATCATTGATGGGTGGTAGTGTATACGTGGCTGCTGCCTGTTTACAGATACCAGCGGTCTGTCCTGCAATGGCTCCAGGTACACTGCCTGGTGCGGCATCCACAAACAAACTGCTTCCCATCCAGGTAGGGCTGGCGCCACAATCATTGTGCGCACTTACTTCAATCATTCCACCTGTGAACGTATTATCAAATATCACCTGGATAGAATCACCAAATACACTGGAGTCAGCCATAAATCCGCCGACGATGGTCACGCCTGCAGGTACGTGCCAAATATAACAAGTAGAGTTGGGCACAGGTGCTATTGAATAAGTACTCGGAGTGGAAACATTACACATACCGAACCCGCTGCCCGATATGGGTCCTGGGACAGCTGGAAGTCCACCTTCTAAGGACACTGTGACTGTAGCTGTATCAGAACATCCATGCTGATCCACGATCATCAAGCTATAATTTCCAGTCTGAGTCACTACAATAGAATGGGTCGTTTCACCGGTACTCCAGAGATAACTTTGATATCCCAGACCTGCATCCAAAGTAGTAGAGCTACCAATATCACAAAAAGACAAAGTACCTGATATAAAAGCATTGGCGGGAGGATAAGCCACTATATCTTCATCATCAGTAGCTTCGCAGCTATTTACAGCTGTTACGGTAACTGAATAATTGCCAATGGCACTCACAAAGATGCTTTGAGTCGTCTCGCCGGTAGACCATAAATAAGCAACGTAACCGGCACCGGCATCCAGCTTCACCGAATCCATGGGACAAAATCCTTGAAGGCTGGTGATCATAAGATTTGGCGCGACGCCGAAAGTAGTTTGAACTGGTGCACTATTTCCTGTACAACCATCCAGGTTGGTGACTGTGACAGAAAACACATCCGCTGTCTTCACTATGATGGAGTCCGAAGTTGCTCCTGTAGACCAAAGGTAACTCAAACCCGGCCCTGCATACAAAGTGGTGGAATCATTAGGACATACTACAAAAATACCCGTGATTACCGGGGCCGGAATCGCACTCACGGTTGTAACAATGGTATCAGATCCTTTACAGCCATTGCCATCAGTCACCATAACACTATATGTTCCAGGAGCACCTACCGAAATAGAGCTTGAAGTAGACCCTGTAGACCAAAGGTAGGCAGGATGAATACCCGCATTTAACATGACTGTACTCCCATCGCAAATAGCTGTATCCCCTGTGATTTGAACGACAGGAATAGTGTCAGTAGTCACTGTAATCATATTAGACATATTGGAGCTACAGCCGGATCCATCATCGTACTGAACATAATAACTGCCCGCCACGGACACATAAATTGCATTAGTGGAAGCTCCCGTGCTCCATAGATTGTTTCCTACCTGATCTGAGACCAATAAAACACTATCCCCCGGACAAAAACTAGTATCGAGAGCAGAAATCATGGGAAATATAGGTAGAGACATCGTGACTTCCTCCATAGCAGAGGTAGCAGTACAGCCATTGATATCCGTTACAGTCACCGAATACAAACCCGGTGTCTTGACATAAATAGAATCTGAAGTGGCTCCGGTAGACCAAAGATATCCAGCCAGGCCAGGGGTAGCCTTTAATAAAGTGGAATCTCCGGAACAATAGATGAGATTGCCCGTGATCATGGCAACCGGCAAGATGCCAATCGTTGTTGCTATAGTATCATACCCTTTGCAGCCATGACCATCTATTACTTCCAATGCGTACAGTCCTGCATCAGAAACATTAATCGTTTGAGTATGCTCGCCATTAGACCAATTATAAACAGGATGTATACCCGCGTCCAAAGTAGTTACTCCTAAAGGGCAAATTACCGTATCACCTGTAATCATCACGATAGGTATGGTATCCAGGGTAATCGAAACAGAATCTATCGTAATACCGCAACCTGTCCCATCATCATAAGTCACCCAATAATAACCAGGGGTGCTCACAAATATACTGTCGGTGGTTGCACCTGTATTCCATAAATTTCCCCCTGTCAGGCTGGACTTCAACTTAAGGCTATCACCCGGACAAAGCGAAGTATCTAATGCCATAATAACCGGGGTTAATAATACCGGAGTGATTACAGTGACACTATCCATAGTCATACAACCATTGATATCTGTAGTGATCAATTTGTAACCTCCAGGCGCACTTACTTTTATAGAATCCATATTAGTCCCGAAAACGGTACCTCCTCCACTCCACATAATTGAAGTGAAGCTGCCAGGAGTCGTTATTCTACCTATACACACCGCATCGATAGCGCTATAGCCAGGGACTACATCCATATCAAACGCTAACCTGACCCCGGATACCTTATAAGAAGTCAGCGGAAAAGTGATGCGATTTCGCCGGGCTACCGCAGGAGCTGGAGCAGCCAGGTCAAAAAATGCCAGGTGATAGGTCCCCATGTCATCAATCAAATAAATGCTGTCCAGTGCGCCGGGATTAAAGGTTTCGTAGATGTCAATAAAATTGATCGAATCAGGATTGGAAAATCTCAAGACCAGGGATTCCTTGCCTCCATCATTTTCGCTTACCCAAGCGCCTTCCTGGTTACCGTATTGAGGATAGACATCGGGGGACCCTAAAGCTTGCCGGGCTGAATATGAAGCATTATTATTTTGACTGCTATAACTTACCAGGCTATCAGCATATTTTGCCATCGTGCTGGAAGCGACCAGGGTATCCATGGTGCCGGCACATAAAAACAAATCACCTGTAATAGTGGCTTTAGGAACTCCAGGCACCCATACTGCTTTGATCATCAATCTCCCCGGATCAGTATGATGAAACAAACTATCATTCATAATATGATATCGATAGTAGGCGCTATCCCGGATCCTGCCAGGTTCGTATTGCACCCCTACTGGAAAATAAGGTATGGTGCTGGCTGTTTGACCTAGCCCCACATAATATTCTTCATTTTTCATTAATCTGGCTGTGTCAGAAAAATAAAAAGAATGATATTGATTGATTTGGGAAGAATCTGGTGTAAATGGATCAGATAATGCTAGCACGACCTTATTGGTATCCATAGCTACTGCATATACCTGATGCCCGATAGATGATTGGCTTAAAAAGACTTGCACGGAATTTATTTTTCCACAACCCTCCAGCAGATGACGGCTCAAGGTAAACCCTGCCATAGTATCTGTGCCAGCTTGTGCAACGACCATTGAGCCATCCGCGTAGGATACAATCGATGGGCTGACCATTTGGATATAAAAATTGCGGTTATTATTTACGATATTTTCGCCAGGGACAGGTGGTATGCTGATGATAATAGAATCCGTCTCCAGAAGCTGAGGCAGCCATCCATTAAATTCGATGAGACCTATTGTGTCTGCACCGACATTAATGGACTGTGTGGTCATGTATCGAAGCATATTGGTAGCCAAGTCAATGACTTTCATAGTCACATTATAATTTTTGGAAACATTTTCATAGTTTCTAATCACAGCCGTCACAGGATAGGATGTATAAGCAGGGGCATATTTGCCGAGTGCATAGACGGCTAGCACTTCGACACTGTCTTTGAATGAGGGTGAGCAAAATCTCGTCTCAGGTCGTTGATTGGTAGCTCTTAATATCAGGTCTAAGCCCATGGCTGCTGTATCAGCCCTGGTGACAAAAGAAATATATTTTAAAACAGAATCCTGACCATTTATGCCTTTTATCATTGAATTTGCCATCGTACTCAACGAAATATTAGGGACCGTAAGATTGTCAAAAGAATCAACATATTCCCAGGCCACATACAGACCATTGCCGGAATATACAAATGTATCCACCGGCATCCCTTCAAAAGGAATAATATATGGTCCAATAATACCTGGAATAACAATACTGTCATTATGCACCAGCTGCATGGGACCCGTGGCAGCAGTCCAGGATATCACATCTTTTGCTCTATACCTCAATTCATATGTGGCGGTACCCGGCACTGAATCCCAGCCAAATTTTACTGAGAAAGGAGAGATACTATCCAGGTAAAAAGATACTGGAGTATAACAAACAGGCATACCCGAAGTGGCAAACGATAGCCCTGGTATAAAAGCACCTACGCTATCAGGTCCGCAGTTAGACCTGACTGCCCAGTCATACGAAGTTCCTGCTACAAGCCCAAAACTGAGCGTAATAGAGTCAGTAAAGGAAGTCACTTCAGACCAAGTAGATGTACCTGTTCGCTTAAACCTAACTGTATAATAATCTGATCCTAATCCGGCACTCCAATAAAGTTTGGCTGTAGTACCAGTCACTGCTCCGACGGGCATAGGAGTGGGAGGATTACAGTTATTGGTCGGTAGTGTGTAAAATATATCAAATACCTGAATCGAGGTATCCAAAGCACAATTGCTTGTAACCCGCCATTGATAGCCTGTGTTTGGCACCAGTCCTGCTATCATGATAAACTCATTTGTAGTATTAGCCCCAATCCAGGCTACATCATTAAGTTTTCTATATTCAACCAAAAAATCGCTGACCGGATGAGCAGGAGCTATCCAGCTTAATTGAGCACTGACATTGGTGACATTATCTGCAAAAAGATGGGTCGGAGGACGGCAAGGATTTAGTATATCATCATTTGAAAAACTCTGAATAGGTCCAAATACTGAACAGTTGGTTTTAACCTGCCATTCAAATCTGCCTGGAAACAGCCCCTGAACGAGAAAATTGGAAGTTATTCCTGACACGGTGGTCCAGGTGGTATCAACTCTGCTTACGGTGTCCAAGGTATTTTGAAGAAAGACTTTGAATGCTCCCTGAGTAGAATCGTTTTGGATAGCTGCCAAAGTAAATCCTATACAATTGATCGTATCACCGGCCATCAATCCGCTGGCAACCATTTCCTGGGGAGTGATCAAATAAAATCCTCTTTGATATCTTAGCCCTGCCTGCGGTGCTACAGTTGAAGTAGTGCTTCCGTCACCGGGTAATATTACAGAGGAAGTCTGAGCAGAGGAAACCCCCACCATAAAGCAACAAACCAGAATTAGATATATTTTAATTCTTTTAATCATTCAATTTAGATTTTAGGAGTTCTAATTGCTTTGGAAGTTCTTTTTGAATTTCAGATTGAATATTACCAATAAATTGATCTCTATAATTTGAATCTGATTTGAGTAAACCCCAAAATTGTTCAGCTTCAGGATTGTTGTTATAGGTAGTACTTATTTTTTCAGCTTTAGCCAATAGGTCTGAAATAAAGTCTCTTGATACATCCAACTTGTTTTCATTCAAAAATACTTTAAGCCGAATGTGAGATTCTAAAGATTGGCTTGCGCTTTCATTTTGACCAGGGGTAAGGGACTCACTATACCCTGGTACCAGGGTGGCAAGTATCCTATTTCGTTTAGCTATTTTTTGCTTTAATTCTTCAATTTTATTTTTTTGATCAACTACAAATTTATTAATAGCCCTGCCATTTAAACCTACAGCAACATTGATCAGTTTATATCCTTCTTCATCAGAAGCCGTCCAGGCTACTCCTACGATGCGAGGATAATCTTCCACCTGCAGTTTGGAGGGATCAATGGCTATACCAAGTCCGTCATTCAATCCAGAAGGAAGAATATAGTCACCTGCCTGTACTTTGCCGACTACATGCACCGGCACCTGCCCTAAAAATGCCACTTTTTCATAATTCGTTTTAGCTTTTTCAGCTGGGGTATTTCCAAGTACGATGGGCTTGGTAGAAATTACCATTAATTTACTTGCTGCGTCTATTTTTTTTGAGATTTTACCATACTTAAGGCCGACTATATACCCAGGTAAAAAACTCTCCTCAGAGTCTGCTTTGGGCAGCCATTCTGCATAGTCACCTGCACCGGATTCATAGGTGACTCCAACCCGGCTAGAATAATAGTTTTTAAAATCATCCCTCCTGTTAGAAGCCTGCACGGTACCTACTATATTGGCAACCAAATCGGCTAGACCTGCTGCTAAGGTGACAGTGGCAGCTGCTATCAATGATGGAATGGGAATAGTAGCACAATTTACCGGAAAGCCAACACAACCTGTGGTGGAGGTAACGGCTCTTGTGAGCCATATTCCTGCCAGTACTGAAGTAAGAGAAGCTACGGCGATAGCAATATCTGCATTGGTTACCCTTAAATCCATTTTGGACAATTCGTATTTATAAACAGGGTTAGTCGGAAGCTCGGCGAGGGTCTCCCCTTCAATGCGCCCAATCACTTGGGAAGCAGCATTCTGAAACTCCATGAAATTATTGCTATGTCCGGGATTGTTATTAGCGATTTCGATACTTATTCCATTAGGTCCGGTGGTATTTTCAAAGGTCGCTACATAGGATTGAAGTGCTGAATTAGATGATGTGACGGTCAGACTATTCTGTAGGATAAGGCTGTCTTCAAAAACAATCGAACCACTGGCAGTTAACCCCCCCCCGACATTTAAATTCAGTGGAACCCCAACACCTCCTGTTACTTTTAAGGCTCCGGTTGTCGAACTCGTGGAATTAGTAGGATCCAATATAGAAGTCATCCCTCCAATTACGATATTTTTGGCTATACCGACTCCTCCTGTGACTTTTAGTGCCCCAAAATTTACTCCTGTAGATTGCGTTGGATCGATGATAGAGGTCATTCCCCCGATGGTTAAACGATTTCCAATACCGACACCTCCAACGACTTGCAAAGTGCCGCTCTCCGGGGTTGTGGATTGTGTAGGATCCACCAAGGTGGTCATGCCGCCAACATTCAATCTTAGTCCAATGCCCGCAGCTCCCGTTACTTTTAAAGCTCCGCTCGTAGTTGAAGTAGATTGAATCGGGCTAGAAATGGTCGTCATACCGGTCAAAGTAGTATTGCCACCAACATTTAAATTTTGAGCAATCCCTGTTCCTCCAAGCACTTTTAATGCGCCAGTGAGTGGATTAAAGGATTGAGAAGTATCGGTAATCATGGTCATCCCATCGATAGTCACCATACCGCCGACACTCAGATTCTTTTGTATTCCTACGCCGCCGGACACGACCAAAGCTCCCGTCACGGTGTCGATGGATTGCGTGGCATCTGTGACCAGTACCGGGCTCGCAAAACCTACTGGACCTCCAAACTTAGTAGCTCCTCCTACATTGAAGTTTCTCCCTACACCAAAACCGCCATGAATCACCAATGCCCCATTATCAATACTTGTGGATTGAGTCGTGTCACTCATGAGGACTTGTTTCAGAAATTTTGATTCTTTTTCGACCGTCAGGGTACCCGACAATGCTGTAGGACTCATATTGTTTACCGATAGCGTATCATTGAAGGTGGCTGCTTTATCTACTATCAGCGTCCCTGTCAATAAAGCAGGTCCCATCTGGAGGATAGTAAAAGAATCATTTAAATTAACTGATTTGTCTACATCCAGGGTACCGGTCAGGTGAGTTGGAGACATATTATTGACATTCAATGAATCTTCCAGGTCAGATGTTTTATCTACCTGCAGCGTACCTGTAAGATGAGTTGGGCTCATATTATTGACATAAAGTCTATTATTTAAATCTGTCGGACCATGAACATCCAAGTTGGACTGGAGCAAAGTAGACAAATCATCTTTACAATCAGTGAATCACCAATAGTCAGCTTTTGTTGAATATTGGCATTTCCCAGGACATTTAAATTTTTGCCAATTTCAAAATTGAGCTTCGTGACAATATCACCGCCAGACAATATTCTTAGACGCTCTACATTATCAGTGATCATGATTAAATCCACTTTGTCTGTAGTGCCTAATGCATTGGTATGATAAAGATTGCCGCTATTATTTGTATTAGCATTACCAAAAATGGACCAATTAGTGGAGACCACCCCTGGCGCATGGAGTGCAAAATATGGTTGGCCTTTATCATTTTGTATTTCTACCTGGTTTGTAGTTAGCGCATGCATGGTATAAGGCACTGCCATCAATTTGCTTTGGCTGAGAATAGAAAAATCTGAACGACTGGTAGTAGCAACGGCCACTTCCAGCCAGATATTTTCGACATTCCAAGGGACCAATCCGTAGTTGCCCTCTATTGAGCCCCCCTCTCCAATCACCAGGTCAAACAAACCGACTTGATTTGTTTTTACTTTATGCTCTTCTGAATAATAATTTATTCTGTTTTGGCTGACATTGGCAAAAAGTGTAATTTTTAGATCTACTATTTGGCTCTGGATCAATCCGCCTTTGCTGTCTCTGGCCACAGCCTGATAGTTCATTCCCTTGGGAAAGACTTGAGCTGCACCATAGGTCACGATACATAATTGAAGTAAAAAAAGCAAGAATAGCCTTTCTATCCTAAGAATAAAATCAAAAGAACTAGTATGTTTTAAAGCACCTCCGGATGCTTGTTTGAATGTATTCATCATTTCCCTGATTTTATTAAGTCCATGGAATTTGTCTCGACATCAGGATAGAGCGATTTCATATTTTTCATAAATTGATCAAATACTCCCGGGTCTGTTTTAAGTTGCGACCAATATGCATTATTGGTCAAGTCCTTGCCATTTTTAGAAAATACTTTTTCTACAAATTGAATGGTCTCACTAAACTGATTGAAATTAAAATCTTGAAAGTTATAAGCTGCAGCTTTCGAGGTCGCCGATTTGAGAGACTGCCCAATCCTATTTGTGTAGACCAGGGATTGGTTTTTTAAAATTTCTTCTTCGGAAAAGCCCATTGCTCCTTTAAAACCTGGAAGGATATCTGCCAATATTTTATTGGATTCATCAAATTCTTTCTCTAATTCCAGTAGTTCTTTATTTTGATCTATGACCACTTTACTGATATCCATCGTATTGAGACCAATCGCGACATTGACCAGGTTGAATTGGTCATCAAGGGAAGCCGACCAAGCAATACCAACGATATTGGCAAAATCTTCCGGCTTCATGTCTGTCGGTGCAACGGCTTTCCCCAGGCCATTCTGAAGACCGGAAGGAAGTATATAATCTCCTATAGCTACCCTGCCAAACACCTGTATAGGCACTTGACCCATGAAAGCTACTTTTTCATAATCCTTTCTATCTTCCGGCATATTACCTAAGACTATAGGTTGGGTAGAGATCACAAATAATTTACTCCCTGAGGTTATTTTTTTAGATATCCTACCATCTTTTACACCTACGATCAATCCTGGCATCATTTTTTCATTTGGATCTGATTTGGGCAGCCACTCTGCATAATCTCCAGCCCCTGATTCATAGGTTACTCCGTAGGTAGAACTCCTTAAAGCCAAATAGACATCTTTCGCATCATGGGCATCATCAAGGGCTACCGCTACTACGGGTACAATAGCTGTTCTAAGTGCTAATTTAACAATGCCCAAAGCAATGCTGCTGGGTATTGGGAAAGCTATACAGGCACCTACGCCTGCACATCCTGTGGCTGATGAATAGGCTGCTGCCAAATCCGCGACAGCCATCGCCAAATTGATGGCGGATTGCGCCACCAGTAATTCAGCCAAATAAATCCTGGAGTCCAGGGCGGAGATCTCTCGGATATAAGTAGGATTGGACATATATTCCGAAAGGTTTTCCCCTTCGATTCTGCCTACCACCCCACCTAATGAATTTTTGAATTCAACAAAATTGTTAAACTTATTGGGGGCGGGGTTACTTATTCTGAATAATATTCCATTTTGATTGGTGGTATTTTTAAAATGTGCAATAAAATTACTGGCCGCAGTCACCATTAAAGTACCATTCATATTCGCACCACCCATCAGGGTAGCCACTTTATTAATAGTCATATCGGACGCCACATGCATATTCATGAATACTCCTACCCCACCATTTACTTTTAATGCTCCGGTAAAAGGAGTAGTAGACGCAGCAGTGCTTAAAATCGAGGTCATCCCTCCAACATTTAACTGTAGACCAACACTCATGCCCCCGGCTACTTTTAGAGCTCCTTCTAAGGTATTGGAGGATGAAGTCCCGTCCAATATCGAAGTCATACCTCTTACATTTAGCTGTTTGGCGATACCCACGCCACCGGTGACCTTTAAAGCACCGGTGGTGGCATTGGTAGATTGCGTATTATCTTCTATATTAGTCTTACCCCCTACATTTAACTGGAGTCCAATTCCAATGCCACCCAAGACCCTTAATGCCCCCAGGGCTGAGGTGTCAGCACTAGAGGTATTGGTTATAGTCGTCATATTTGTCAAGGTTGTAATTCCTCCAACATTGAGGTTTTTGCCAATACCTGTACCTCCTGCTACTTTTAGAGTTCCTGAATTGATAGCATAAGATTGTGCCGTATCGGTCAGGGTAGTCATACCTCCGACAAATACATCTTCACCTACATTTATATTTTTGCCCAGTCCAACACCGCCGCTCACTTTAAGGGCTCCGGTATTGGTGGATAAAGATTGAGTGGTGTCTGAAATTTTTACGGGGCTATTGAAAGTAACAGGGCCGGCAAAAGCACTTGATCCGCCTACATTTAGATTTTTACCCAATCCAAAACCTCCGTCTACAACAACTGCTCCTGTAAAGATGCTGATGGATTGGGTACTATCACTGACGATCACATTGTCTTTCAACAAGCCTTCTTTTTCTACCAATAAGGTGCCGGATAAAAAAGTTGGGCTCATATTATTGACAGTCAGTGAGTCGTTGAGATTTACCACCTTGTCTGCTTCCAGCGTGCCAGAGAGTAAAGTAGGACTCATATTCAATACCGTGAAAGAATCATTCAGTGTGGTAGATTTTTCTACGACCAGCGTGCCGGATAAATAGGTTGGACTCAGATTGTTGACATTGACGGCATCATTAAAATTTGAGGTTTTATCTACGAGTAAAGTCCCGGTCAATTTGGTCGGACTCATTTTATTTACATTCAAAAGATTATTCAGGTCGGTAGGCCCCTCTACCGTCAGGGAAGTATTAAAAGTAGTAGCCTTCTGTACGATCAGGGTACCAGTCAATAAAGTCGGACTCAAGTTAGCCACTGTGAATGGCCCATAATTAATAGTGGATCCTCCCTCAGTATTGAGCAATACATTGTTTTTAGCGATTAAAGAATCTCCAACGGTCAGGGTATTCATAATCCCTGTATTTCCCAGGACATTCAGGTTTTTGCCAATTTCAAAATTGAGTTTAGTAATAATATCTCCTCCTGGTAAGATACGCAGACGCTCTACATTGTCTGTAATCATGATGACATCAACAAAATCGGATGTTCCAAGAGAATTGATTCTAAATATATTGCCACTGGCATCCGTCTTGGCATTGCCAAGTACTGACCATACTGTAGAAATCACCCCTGGTTCCGGAGGTGCAAAGCTGGATGGTATCTGAATATCGCTGCTGACCAGTTTATGAGCTACAGCAGCATGCATAGCATAGGGTACTGCCATCAATCTGCTGCTATTCAAAAAATAAAATCTTTTTTGTCCCCATCACGAACACTCACTTCCAGCCAGATATTTTCTTTGTTCCAGGGAATTAATCCAAATTGGCCTGAGTCAGGATTTCCCTCACCAATGACTACATTAAACAATCCAATTTCATTCGTTGCAACTGAATGAATTTCACTATAATGATTGGTTTTTTGGCGATCATCCCTGGATACGAGGTTTACCTTTATAAGGATCTGATGGTTAGCTATAATGTCTCCGGAAGCATCTCTGGCTACTGCCTGATAAGTCATTCCTTTTGGGATCACCTGAGCATAAGTAACTGTGCTAAAGGCAAATAGAATGATCACTAAGCACGTTATATGTTTAAGTGACATTTTCATTTTAAGATGAATTAGCGTCGCGTAGATGATATTTTTGGTGAAATAATTCATCGGGTAGTTTTATTTTTTGCCAGCTGTAATCCAACTGCATGCTTATAAATTCCCTGAATGGTCTTGATATAAAAATCTTGAGCAGAAGCATCCGTTTTAAGTTGCCTAAAAAAGGAGTTTTGCTGATCATTTCCTCCATTTTTCAATAAAGTAATTTCGGAAATGTTCAGTACTTCCATTACTTGTTCTCTGGAGACATCAGAATAATCCGAGTTGCCTGACATTGATTTAATATAATTGTGAGCCATACCGTTATAAGGAGAAGCAGCATCAAGCTCCTTAAGCATGCTTAATGCTTTTTGTTCGTCAAATTTGACAATTGGCTCAGTAGGCAATTTTGCCCTTGATTTATATTCAGGGAGTAAATTGGCAAGCAGAACACTGGAGTTATCCAGGCTAGCCTTAAGATTTTTTATTTCATTTTTATTTTCAAGGATGACTTTACTGATATCTCCTTCATGGAGACCAATAGCTGTCAATATCAGGCTTAGCTCATCACTTTGACCGGCTGACCAAGCAACACCTACAATCTGAGAATAATCCTCTGCACTTAATTGGTCAGGATGTACTGCTTTGCCAACACCATCATTAAATCCTGATGGCAATATATAGTCCCCCATAGTTACTTTACCAGATACATATACAGGTACCTGTCCTAAAAAAGCTACTTTCTCAAAGCTTGATTCATTTCCTTGAGGCATGTTCCCTAAAACGATCGGCTTGGTTGAAATCACCAAAGATCTTTCGTGCTTATTTATTGTTTTACTTATTTTTCCATTCCTCATACCCACAATATAACCGGGTAAAAAAACCTCTTCGTGGTCGGCTTTTTCCAGCCATTCCGCATAATCACCAGCACCAGACTCATAAGTAACTCCTACTCTTGGTGGACCTTTATACGCGATGTAAGCGGTCTTTTGATCTTTAGCTTCATCTCTTCGTGCTACCGCCAATCCTAAGCCGACCGCCCTGGCTGTGACCGCCAAACCGGCTTTGACTATAAATGAAGCAACCGGTGCTGTGGCACAAGCACCAAATCCTATACAGGCGGTCGTTGATGCCAATGCTGCAACCAGCTCAGCAGCTGCAGCGACCACAAACATCGACGCTGTCGCAACTGTAATTTCAGCAAAGGTGATATCAAAGTCTAAGACTTCTATTTCCCTGATATAATTTGGATTTAAGAGGTATTGGCTCAGATTTTCGCCTTCGATTCTACCTATGACTCCTCCGCCATTTTTTCTAAATTCTACAAAATTATTTGCCCAACCTGGTGATGGGTTGTTTACCTTAATGCTAATGCCGTTATTAAAGCTGGTTGTTCTGATAAAAGAAGCGATGAAAGGCCCATTAGCAGTCACAAATAGTCCTTTTTTCGCCTGGATTAAACCTCCATTTAATGTGGTTAGGCCTGTTACAGTTAGTTTTTGCCCTACGTTTAACTTACCACCTATCCCTACCCCACCCGATACTTTTAAGGCACCGGTAGTAGGATTAAAAGAGTTAGTCATATCTAGAATCATTCCAGTGCCGCCTATATTAAGCTGGAGTCCTATACCTGTCCCTCCACTCACTACAAGAGATCCATTTCCAAGGGCCGTCGTCTGATTGTCATTTAAAATGGAAGTCATCCCCCCCACATTGAGCTGCCTGGATATCCCTACCCCTCCTAATACTTTAAGAGCACCTGTGCTAATGCTGGTAGAATTAGTGGCATCCAGAATAGAGGTCATACCGCCAACATTTAATTCTTTTCCAATGCCAGCACCACCCATGACTTTTAAGGCCCCAGTCGAGGCATTGACGGAATTTGTGCCGTCCAATACTGTCATGATACCGGCAATATTGGTCATGCCACCAATATTCAAATTTTTTGCAATCCCTACACCGCCGGTTACTTTCCAAGCACCAGTAGTGGTATTGAGGGATTGAGTCATGTTTTTGATAGTCGTCATGCTGTCAACGATCAATGTCCCACCAACATTTAAGTTTCTGGCTATTCCCGCACCACCGGCCACTATCAAAGCTCCTGTTGCAGGCGAATTGGATTGAGTCTCATCCGTGATGCTTACAGGGCTATCAAATCCGACCGGTCCACCAAAAGTACTTGCGCCACCGACATTCAAATTGCCACCAAGACCCAGCCCTCCTGTAACTACCAAAGCACCCGTAGCCGAAGATGTGGATTGAGTCGTATCTTTCAATAATACCCGATCATTAAAAAAAGATTCTTTATCAACGGTCAGTGTACCCGATAAGTTTGTGGGTCCCATGTCGTCCACTGTCAGTGAGTCATTGAGATTAGTTGACTTGTCGACTGTCAAGGTCCCGGTCATATAACTTGGACTAATATTGTTGACAGAAAAAGAATCCTGAAGTGTAGTAGCCTTGTCTACGGTAAGGGTACCTGTGAGCAGGGAAGGCTTCATATTATTGACATTGAGCGCGTCATTAATATTAGCCGCTTTATCTACTGTCAATGTCCCGGTGAGGTGCGTCGGACTCATGTTATTGACAAAAAGCCTGCTATTGAGATTGGTAGGTCCTTGCACAGTTAGTGAGTCGTTGAGCAAGGTGGCTTTGTCCACTATAAGGGTCCCAGTCAACAAAGTTGGGCTTAGTTGGATCACACTAAAAGGGCCGTAATTGATGGTAGATCCTCCTTGCACATTAAAGAGCACATTTTTCTTTACGATCAAAGAATCACCTATCATTAAAGTCTGCTGGATGGCAGCATTGCCGACCACAGTAAGGTCTTTGCCTATCTCAAAATTGAGTTTGGTGATGATATCTCCTGTGGCGAGAATACGCAATCGCTCTATATTGTCAGTGATCATGATCAGATCTACCAGATCGGTAGTACCCAATGAATTGACCCGATATGGATTGCCGGCGGCATCGGTTTTGGCATTGCCAAATACAGACCAGTCATTGGAGACCACTCCTGGTTCGGGCGGGGCGAAATCAGAAACGGTGGTGCCCGGGGACCCACCAATTTATTGGCTGTACCGGCATAGATCGCATAGGGCACCGCTAACAGTTTGCTATTGCTCACCATAGTCAGGCCTGATGTTTTTTTATCTTTCAGTGCTACCTGCATCCATATATTTTCAGTATTCCAGGGTATTAAAGCATACTGACCAAAATCTTTTATTCCTTCACCTACCACCAGGTTAAATAGTCCGATTTCAGAGGTTTTTGCTGAATGTGATTCTGTATAATAATCCACCCGCTGACCTCCTTCATTGCTGAATAGGGTAATCTGTAGCATAATATTTTCATCCTTCAACAAGCCTCCTTTGGCATCACGGGCTACTGCCTGGTAGTTCATTCCCTTGGGTATCACCTGGCTTATAGTTACCCCAAAAAAGCAAAAGCAGCAACTTAATAGAAAGAATAATTTTTTCATTTTTTAATGACTATATTTTTATCATTACTGAGACAGGAATTTTGATAATAATTTGAGGTATAGATTACCTAAATCGTGATAACATCAGGGTAAAAACCAAGATAGATAAATTGTTACACTTTACCAAAAGCAGAATTTACATATAATTAGTAGTAATGTTTAATCGTATCTATATGAATACAATCACTCATAGTACTTAAATTATTTCAAAAAATTTGGGCTGGATCAGTCTCAGCCTCAGTCTGTAGTAATGAATACTTAGGGCCTGCTTAATAAGTCATGACAAGATAGGAATTTGATAATTTCGTAGTAAAGGTAAGGCAGCCAGGTATATTAAGCCTGAGGCACTGAAGACAATTTGAATACCCAGTAATAGTTGTTCGGTATAGAAAATACGGTACTTGCCCGGCCAATTTGACCAGGTTAAGTACCAAAATGATGGTTGCAATCCAAGATTCGCTGGTTTCTTTGAGTCTTGCTTTTATTCGGCTCATTCCATAAGCAGTCTTTGCTTGACCAAATTTCCCTTCGATTGGATTTCTTGCTCCTGGACTTATGTGATTGGGCACTGCCTTGGGTCTTCCAAGAGGCTTTGCAATGAGGTCTATACCTTTCTCCTTGAGCTGACTTCTGTTTGACCTGGTACAATATATTTTATCTGCGTATACCTCTTTAGGATAGTAGCCAAATAATTTATTGTAATGCTCTACACTGTCCATAAGCCGAGTACCCTCATTAAATGATTCCCAGGAGACTTCATCCAGAACAGCATATCCTTGCATTAAGCTCACTTGTATCTTAGCACCAAACTCGACTTTGGCTGTTGTTTTACCTCTAACGATTGGTCTGATATGAGGTTGGTGGATATTGGTAATTCTATGGGCTACACTGTGTACTTTATTGATATACATTTCCATTTGTTGATCGTACAATGTTTGGATTACAAACAAATATTTGAGTTGATGTTTGTTTAAAGGTATGCGGTCATGTTCGTCTAATAATTTATGGATAATTTTAATGTTTCGGCCCAGATAGGATAGTTGTTTTCTCAATGCTTTTCGGATTTCCTTATTTGATTTAGTTTTCTTTTGAGCTGTCTTCAGGTAATCCTTTCTAGCTTTTATTCTATAAGTCCTTGGTTTGTCAGCTTCACCACTGCTCAATAAGTATAATATATCAATTAGTTCTTCTGCCTTTTCTCTAGACTCATTCAATAAATTCAAATCGGTTGGGTACGCTATATCTTGTGGACACGCTGTTGCATCTGTTATCATTTTACCATATGGTGCTACTTCATTCGTCGGTGTTTTACTTGTTACTT
The DNA here is from genome assembly GCA_016709995.1 of Saprospiraceae bacterium. Taxonomy (NCBI): domain Bacteria; kingdom Pseudomonadati; phylum Bacteroidota; class Saprospiria; order Saprospirales; family Saprospiraceae; species Saprospiraceae bacterium. Next base: position 264,835 of record JADJLQ010000003.1, on the reverse strand, counting down.
CGCCTTCGGTTTGTATGCCTCTACACTCCATGAAGTCTGCTGGCTGACTTGGCATCGGAGTGTCTTTAGTATCAGGTCTATTGGTTTGGTTTGATGCTGGATCTTGATTAATTGGCGCTGATGGTGCCGGGTTATCTTCTACTTCTTCAGTACGTTGTTCTCCGTGCCTTCCTGTTAGTAGTATTATTTGTTCGTTTATTTTATTGATTTGATCTACTCCGAGTCTATTTCTTAATTCAACAAAAAGTGAAGCATCAAAAGGTGGAACATTACTATAACTACTATAGCCAATAAAGTACTGCATATACATATTCTCCTGGATATGTAACATCGTCTCTCGATCACTCAAATTACAAATATGCTTGATGATCATAGAACCAACCACAACCCTCGGATTTATCCCACTTGCTCCAGTCTGCTTGTTGTGCAAGCGCTCATTGTAGACACCCACCAAAATATCCCATGGTATTTGATGTGCCAAGACTACCCATCTGTTTGATGCATTCAACTTTTGACTGAATGGTGTGTCAAATCCTTCCAATACTAATTGATGCTGACTCAAATATTTTGTCTTTGCTGCACGCTTTCTTTGTGCTATTGCCATTTATCCTTGCATTTATACCCTAAGTTATGTATATATATGCATAATTTACAATGTGTTAGATGTTTTTCAGCAGACCCTACTTAAGATATGTATGAATGATTACTACTGTAGCTCAAAGGCTCCATATCATTTCAACAAAATCTTAAAGGTCCTAGTCAGTTGATCATTGTTAAGATGGATGAAATATACGCCTTTACTTAACTGCCGCAAATCCAATTTACTTGAAGCACCTTCAGTAGCTGTCATGTAAACCAAGCGACCCATCTGATCCGTGACTTTGATTAAATTTTTACCGATGGTACTTCCTGCACTCATAGATATATTTACAATTCCTTCGGAAGGATTTGGGAATACCTTGATGGCTACATCTCCATCACCCAGTTGCCTGGCTACTTTGCCTGACCCTCCGATGACACTGCATTTACCCAGGGTCACATTGATAAATTTAATAGGACTTAACCCACAAGCATTGGATGCTCTAACCGTCACTATGCCAGAATGAGACCCAAAATCAACTTGAATAGAAGGGGTGCCCTGGCCTGAAACGATCGAAGCCCCGGTAGGCACCGTCCATAGGTATTCATTGACTCCATTGACCGGTACTACACTATACATTTCATTTTTGGCAAATTCACACAATACATTAGAGCCCAGGATATTAGTATTGATCACCGGAGTCGGACTCACTTGGATGCACTCAAAAGGGCTGGTGCCGCATTGGGTAGAATATTGAACGCAGATGTCACCTGCCCGATAAGAGGAAGCAAAAACTACCTTGATAGAATTAGTATTCTGGCCACTCATTATTGTCGCTCCAATAGGTACAGTCCATAAATAACCCGTAGCATCGTTAATAGGAGGCAAAGTATAGGTGGCCGCTCCTTGTTTACAAATTCCGGAAGCTAACCCTTCGATCATACCTGGCACACTGCCCGGGGCAGCCGAAACGTACAAGGTGCTTCCATTAAAAGTGGGACTGGCGCCACAATCGTTGTGTGCAGCCACACCTATAAAACCACCCGTGAAAGAGTTATCAAAAACAACCTTAATAATATTGCCAAACACGTTGGAATCAGCCATAAAACCATCGACAATGGTTGCTCCTGGCGGCATGGTCCAAATATAACAAGTGGAATTAGTTACGTTATCGATGGAGTAAGTCTCTGGTGAGGACGAATTGCACATGCCAAACAAAGCTCCTGAAATAGGACCTGGAGTTGCTGGTAAAGCTCCATCCAGTGTAACCTTGACACTGGCAGTATCCGTGCACCCATGAAAATCGGTTACCATCACACTGTAGGAACCTGTATCTGTCACTGTTATAGAATGTCCTGTTGCACCTGTGCTCCAAGCATAGGATTGGTATCCCAAACCGGCATCGAGTGAAGTAGAACTACCACCATCACAAAAAGATAATGTACCGGATATAAAAGCATCGGGAGGAGTATATTGGGTGATGATCTTACTGGATTGGGTTTTACAACCATTTGCATCTGTCACAGTAACAGTATAAGTACCATTCGTTTTTATCGTAGTACTTTGAGCTGCATCGCCATTAGACCATAAATAGGACGCAAAACCATTATTGGCAGAGATAGTCACAGAATCCATTGGACAATATCCATCCATTCCAGAGATGATTGGATTGGCTGTCGAGAAAACATTTACGAAAACAGATGTCAGACCAATGCAACCATCATTATTTGTGACTGTGACCTGCTGGTTACCTGGTATAGTGACTTTTTTAGTTTGACTGATTTGACCGCCCGGAGACCATACATAACTGGAATAACCTGCGCCAGCATCGAGGGTAGTTGAATCACCCGGACAAAAATTCAGATTTCCTGTGATCGAAGGAGTCGGCAATATGCCTAAAGTGGTATTAATGAAATCTACTGATTTACATCCATTGATGTCTGTGACTTGAACATTATAGGTGTTTGCATAGAACACAGTGGTTGTCCTGGTGGTAGCTCCCGTAGACCACTTATAAGAAGTGTGAGTACCCGCATCAAGCGTAGTAGACAATCCTGGACATATGACCGTATCACCCGTGATATTGACTACCGGAGGGGTAAATATTGTGACTGCAATAACATTGGACATGGTAGTACCACATCCCGACCCATCATCATACACTACAGAGTAATTGCCTACTATTTTTACAGCTATACTATCAGTGGTAGCGCCGTTACTCCATAATTGATGTCCATGCTGATTAGATACCAGCCATACACTATCTCCAGGGCAAAAAGAGGTTGGGCCTCTGGCTATGATGGACGGTGTGACTACTGTAGGCATAATTGAGGTTACACTGTCCATGGCCATACAACCATTGGCATCAATAGCAGTGACCTTATATCCACCAGGTGCATTAATAATTATAGTATCTGAAGTAGCACCTGTAGACCATAATACGCTGGAAAATATGCCAGGTGTGGTAATTCTACCAATTACCACGGCATCAATATCATTATATCCCGGAATTGAATCTGCTGCGAGAGCAAGTCTGACTCCGACTACTTTATATGGAGTCAATGGAAATGTTATTCTGTTTTTTCTCGCCATATTGGGGGCAGCAATAGCCTTGGCTGACCAAATGATATGGTATATATTACTCTCATCTATCAATCCTATTGTATCTACTGCTCCTGGATTGAGCGTTTCATATATATCAACAAAATTGATTGAATCCGGATTGGAGTACTTCAGCACGAGAAATTCCCTACCGGCATCTGGAGCAGCGCTCAACCAAGAGCCTGGATTAGGACCGCCACCAGGAAAAACATCGGGTGTACCCAAAGCCTGGTTAGCGCTATACTGCTCGGGGGAATATTGACTGCTAAAAGCGATGATACTATCAGCAAACCGAGGCGCCAAACTAGATACTATCAATGTATCCACAGTGGAGGTACAAAGAAATAAATCACCCGTGATGGTGGGTATCGGCACTGCGGGTATCATTTCAGCACTTATCATCAATCTGCCGGGCAAAGCCTGGTGAAATAGGCTGTCATTCAACGTATGATATCTATAATACGCACTGTCTCTGATCTGCCCTCCTTCCCACTGAACTCCAACAGGATAGTAGGCATTAGCTCCATCCTTAGGCTGGGCGAGGCCTACATAATACTCTTCATTTTTCAATGATGGTGGAGTAGTCAGATAAAATGTATGATATTTATTGACCTGGGAAGAATCCGGAGTGAATGGCACAGATAGAGCAATCAGGTTTTTTAATGTATCCATGACTACAGCGTAAACTGCGTGATCAGTAGCTGAAGAAGTGAGGTACACATCGACAGAATTTATTTTACCACATCCGTCCATCAGTTGTCGGCTCAGCGTATAACCTTCCATGGTATCGGTACCGGCTTGGGTCAATTGATTAGCACCATCAGCAAAGGATACCATATAAGGATTGACAGTCTGTAGATAGAAGTTAGAATTATTATTTAATACATCTTCATTGGTTTGTGCTGGGATGCAAACGATGATAGAGTCTGTCTCATTAATGGTAGGAAACCACCCGGTAAACGCTACCAACCCAACTGTATCTGCCCCGATAGTAATGGTTTGCATCTCAGTATATCTCAGAGCATTGGATGCGGCATCTTTTATTTTCAGTGTTACTGAATAATCATGCGATGTAGAATTAAAATTCCTGATTAAGGCTGTGACAGGTGTAGAGGTATAATTTGGGGCAATCTTACCCAATGTGTATACTGCGACCACCGCAGAGCTATCAACCAGGTTTGGCGAACATAATATAGTTTCCGGCCTTATCTTACTCAACTCCAAGACTGTATCAATTTGTGTTGCTGCACTATCTGCGGCAGTATTAAAAGCTAAAAAATATACAATTGAATCCTGACCCTGTGCTCCTTTAATGGAAGCGACTGAGGTATTCCCAAAGGAACTGTTGGGTGTAGATAAATCTCCAAGAACTCGCTGGTATTCCCAGGCTACATAGACTCCACCTCCGCTATAAACAAAAGGGGTAATGCTCATTCCCTCAAAAAAGGTAAGATAGGTCCCTGTCGTATCCGGGATGCAAATACTGTCATTGTGTACCAATTGCATTGGCAAAATGGCATTAGCCCAGGAAATAGTCTGTTTAAGTCTATAACGAATAGTATAACTTATGGCTCCTGTGACAGGAGACCAACTAAATTTCGCTGAATTGGTGGTAATGCTATCTGTGGACAAGTTGACTGGAGCATAACACGTGGTAATGCCATCTGTTGTAAAATTCGGGCCAGGAATCCATAGCCCTTTGCCAAGCGCACAGTTGGTCTGCACCTCCCATTCGTAGACATTGCCTGGATCCAATCCAAAGGATATGGTCAATGAATCAGCAAATGCAGTCGTGCTAAGCCAATTGACCTCCCCTAACCGCCTAAATCGCACTGAATAATAAGCAGCTCCGGCAGCTCCAGTCCATTTTAGTCTGGCTAAAGTGTCTGTAGTAGCTACGATCATCAAACCGCTTGGTTCATTACAAACATCAGCAGATAAGGTACTGAAAGATACGAAGTTAAGATCTGAGATGCTGATGGTACAATTGGATCGTATCCCCCATTTATAAGTTTTATTTGGTACCAAACCAGAGATATTATGACTCGAAGCCGGACCCATGACCGTATCCGTTACGACGACTACGGAATCTATCCTCGTGTAGTCAATATAATACTCCAATACCGAATTGGCAGGTGGAATCCAATTGAGAGTAGCCGAAGTCCCCGTGATATTAGAGGTAACCTGTCGGGTGGGCGGGTAACATGATAAGGTATTCGCTACATTAAAATTAGTAGGCAAAGAAAAATCAGAGCAGTCCGTAGCGACCTCCCACTCATACCTTCCTGAATGGACAGGGAAAGCATGGAAAAAATTATTAGTAATTCCAGTCACCTCAGTCCAGGCTGTATCCGATCTACTGACTGTATCTGTGGTATTTTGAAGATAAACTTTAAAGTCGCCTTTAGTGGTATCACTTTGTGGAATGCCTATGGTAAAACCTATCGAATTGATCGTATCATTGATCATCAATCCGCTTGCCATCATTTCTTTTGGAGTAATTAAGTAAAATCCCCGCTGATACCTTAGCGCCCCCTGTGGAGCGGCAGATTGTGATACATTCCCATTCTGGGGCAGCGCTACAGAATTAGTCTGAGATGTCAACTCACCTGCAAGGAAAAACAATCCAAGCATAAGGATAAATTGAAATCGAATTATATTTTTTGCGCTGGCAAATTTCATATTTAATTATTTATAAGGATTCTATTCAAACCCACCCAACTCGTATTAAAGAAAAAACTAATCTTTTGAGCCAGTATTTTGGTTTTTTTGAATCTTGGCTTGTTGATCCATTTTAGCTTGTTTCAATGCTGCATTGTATTTTTTCTGAAGGCTGACGATTAACATTTCTTTATATTCAGGTTCAGTATTGAATTTTTTCCAAAATGGATGATCTTCAATATTAATTTTCTTTTCAATCATAATATTTTTGGCCATTTCAAATCCTTTCAATATATCTTCTCTTTTAACTTCGGCATAAGGAATGTCGACGATATCTCCCCCAGATCCAGGATTAGATATCGCTGTAGTTGAAGAGGAGGTCAAACTGGCTGATACAGCCGAAGCTGGCGGAACAAAACCTGGTACCAGTTTGGCCAGTTGAGAATAACTACTATTCATTTCATTTTTAAGTGTCGCAATTTCTAGTTTTAGGTCATCCACTAATTTTTGATTATCATTTACATTTAATCCTACTGCGACTGTAACCAGGTTCATTTTTAGTGCGTCTTCCGCAGTAGACCAAGCTATACCAACAATGTTCCTAATTTCTTCCCCTTTAATGTCCTTCGGTGAAACTGCATAACCAACTCCGTTATTCATACCATTAGGAATGATGTAATCACCCAAATTAACTTTACCAAAAACTGTCACCGGAACTTGTCCCAAAAAAGCTATTTTCTCATAAGCTTTTTCATTTATTGGATCGGGTGTGTTCCCCAAAATGATAGGTTTATTGGACACTACCATTATTTTATCAGCTCCATCGGTCACCTTGGAGACGACACCTCCTTTTACTCCAACTATATCACCGAGCTCAAACATTTCATTGATATCGGCTTTTTTGAGATATTCTGCATAATCAGCACCTCCTGCAGTATAGGTGACTCCTTGAAAATTATCTCGGGTAGTCAAAAAATCTCCAAGGTTATATGAGGCAAACACAACATCAGCGATGACCACTATTTCCTGGGCGATTGATAACCCAAGTGCTACTGCATCAGCTGCAATGAGAGAAATGATCGGAGGACAAGCCACCACTCCAAGACCAACACAAACATTGACAGAGGCAGCTGCACCTATCTGCCTTGCAATGTTTTGTCCAAGATCTATAGTTGCAAATATGAGATCAATAGCGCCTGAAGTCACATCATATATTTTCCCTTTCAGATCTGATTTATAAAACCAACAATTGTGTAATTCGTCTAAAGTCTGTCCCTGAATCGTACCGACTTGGGTTCCTGAGCTATTCTTGAATGTAATAAAATGATTTGCTTCTGCAGGTATTGGCAGATCTAATTGAATACAAATGCCTTGAGGTCCGCTTGCACCGACTGTGGTATTGGTATTTCGAAAAGAAGCCACATAGCCTCCTCCAATATTTTTAGTTACAGCCAATGTATTATTAATTGTAGTCGCTCCTTCGACAATAAGCGTGCTTAATAATCGGGACGCACCTCCTACATTTAGATTAAGCCCAATTCCTACTCCACCCTGAACTTTTAATGCTCCAGTCGCCGTATCAGTAGATTGTGTTAGATCTTTTATTTTGGTCATGCCATATAACATAGTCATACCTCCCACATTCAGGTTTTTACCAATACCCACACCCCCTGACACTTTCAAAGCACCAGTCATTGGGTCAACTGATTGGGTCTGATCAAAAATAGATACTGCACCTCCAAAAGCTACCGGTCCACCAAACTTGGCTACTCCTTTTACATAAAAGTCTCTGCCTATATAGGCCCCGCCAAGTGTCTGCAATGATCCGGTGGGAAACAATCCTGCAGTATCGGTCTGATAAGTGGAGGTGATCCTTACTGAGTCCTGAAAATTAGCGTATTTGTCGACTCTAAGCGTACCTGTGAGCGTAGTAGGGCTCATATTATTAACATTCACAGGATTGTTAAAGTCAGCTATTGAATCTACCTGCAGTGTACCAGTGAGTTTAGTAGGAGACTTTTTATTAACAAACAGCCTGCTATTAAGATCGGTGGGACCCTGAACTGTAAGCGAAGTGTTCAATAAGGTTGCCTTATCCACTGTCAGAATGCCTGAAAGTAGGGTTGGGCTCATATCTGCTACGGTGAACGCACCATGATTTACAGTCGACCCTCCAGCTGTATTCAATTGCACATTTTTCTTAGCTATCAATGAATCACAAATAGTAGCACTCAAAAGCACATATAGATTCTCATTGACTGTGAGATTTTTGCCAACTTCAAAATTGAGTTTAGTCACAATATCACCTCCAGCCAGTATCCTGAGTCTCTCTACATTATCTGTTATCATGATTAAGTCTACAAAGTCAGTAGTGCCCAGAGAATTGATCCGATAGAGATTGCCACTCGCATCAGTCTTGGCATTACCAAATACAGACCATTCTGTAGAGACTACTCCAGGCTCCGGTGGGGCAAAACTGGAAGTCGTTGGTTTTTGAACCACCAACCGATCAGCGGTATTGGCATGCAATGCATATGGGACTGCCAATAATTTGCTACTGCTTACAGTGGCAAAATCGGATAGTGATCTATCTTTAATGGCCACCTCCATCCAAATATTTTCCTGATTCCAGGGTACCAAACCGTACTCACCTTGCTCCTTCGTGCCTTCCCCAATAATCATATCAAATAAACCAAGCGCATTGGTCTTTACCTGATGGACTTCGCTATAATGGTTGATCCGCTGGCCATTATCCCCACTAAAGAGATAAATCCTAAGGCTGAGGTTTTGGTCCGCTAAAATTTCGCCCTTTTGATTACGTGCTACGGCCTGGTAATTCATACCCTTAGGCACTACTTGGGAATATAATCCTGCCAACACAATCAGTTGTAGAAAAAAGATGGATACTATTTTTTTCATTTTGATATAATTTCTAATTCTTAAAAAATGTCTTATTGTTTGATGACTTTAAATGTTCCGTACTGAATACCTCTATCATTTACAACGGACAGGAAATACATGCCTTGAGGTACCCTGTCCATAGATATTTCGATCTGGTCGGCAGTGGTTGGAGCATTTTGAAATAAAATGGTTCTACCTGCAAGATCAGTTAGTTTTAATTTGATTGGCTCCGAAACTGCACTTTTTATTTCTACAAATAATTTCTGATATGCAGGATTAGGAAAAATGCGGATATCAAAAGGATGTCTATCAACACTTGAGCCTGGCTTGACCAATAAGATGGGTTGATGATACCCTTCAGTATACCAAGCATCCTGAATAATATTGCTTCGTACAAAAGTTTCCCCCAAGGTCCATTCTAAAGTAACATGATTTGTTTTACTAATGGTACCTGCAGCCCCTATCACAGAGGGCGATTTTATCTCCACCTGGCTATAGCCTAAAGTCACCATCAGGCTACACATGGCAGTTAATAATAAACAAGTACATATTTTACTTTTCATGGTATTGATTAATTGGTGATGATCATTTTCTTGATGGCCACCTGACCATTGGAAGAAAGTGAATAATAATAGACACCGGATCCACGAAGCGAAGCTCCGTCCAGTTTGACTTGATTGAATCCTTTTTGTCCTGATCCTTTGAGGGTCTTGATAACCCTGCCCGTGATATCGGTGATAGTTAATATATACGGTGATGACTGAGGCAGTCCAAATTCAATCAATGTACTGACATTGAATGGATTGGGTCTGTTTTGTAATAAAGTAAATCCTGCTAAATTTCCTTGGCTTGCAGGAAAGCCTGAGATCAATTCAGTCGGTTTAGACTTATCTTGTTGATGTAAACTAGCAGGTTGAGAAATAGGCCTAAATCCATCAAGACAGGCATTGCCGCTTCCATCTTGTAATAGTATATAAGTCTGACAATGATCATACAAGCCTGCAGCATCCCAAACATATATATTTACAAAATGTGCTTGACTGATACCACCAGAGACATCATCGCAAGTAAACACTTTGTTAACTTCTGTACTGTCCTCTGAAAAACTAAATCGGAGATTTTGTTTCAAAGTACAATTGTCCGAACTGCCTGCATCCAGGTCTTTAGCCCATACAGTGATGGCTCCTGTGCTCGGCATGATGACTGTGACGATACCATTATAACAATAAGGAGTCGGGCGCTTACAATCTTTGACTGTCAAAACAAAGGTACTGGTGTCTTCATTGCCACACCGATCGCTGACAATGACATGGACCAGTGAAACTCCAATAGGTTGTGTCAGGGTCAATTGTTTTACACCTGGTCCACTTCGGGTATAGATACTGTTTTTATTGTATGATTTATTAGTCAGGTCAGATGAAGTCGGGTTGACATCCAGTTCCCACCGATATTGAAATTGGTCAGAAGTCGTGCAATTATCTACAGCCTGAAACAATACATTAATATCTGACTTGGTGCAGGTGAGGTCATCAATGCAAAATACCGTATCCCTCGTCGTGATCACCGGTGCGATCGTATCGATGACTTTAATAATCTGAACATAACTCATATATCCATCCCCGTTGTCTTTGATATTTCTGTACACACAGGCACGCGAAGCCGTATCGGCTACGAGTCGATCATCGACGATGATATCAGGGTCTGTAGCATGGTTGTTTGGGTCATACTTGCACCAATCAATGACTTTCCAGGTACGTATGATTTTATAACAGGCATCTGGCACTATCCCGAGGCCCTGCTCGGGATTTCCGCCTGCGGCTCCAATATCAAATATTTCATCGGTATAAGTCACTCCAACTTGCTCACATTCATCGTCTGAGATCTGAGGCCTACCGGACACATCCGGCGATAGATCACCATCTGCATCACAATAGGTAAGCCTGTCTGCAGGGAACACCACTTCAAAATCGGATCGATGGCTAGTGACTATTTTTTGATTGACTGATACTTCATTGCCACACTGATCTTTTGCTGTCCAGGTCCTCAGCAGCCATCCATTGCTACATTTATCTACATAGGACTCATCTTTGACAGTAAGACTAGAGGCGTCGATAGCACAATTGTCCCAGATCCAGAATCTGCCTGCTCCGGCGTCTATACTATCTAATGGACCGCTGTGTAATCTTGGTGTATAAAAGGCTGTGCTAGCTTCTACCTGACCAGCCTGATCATTGGCATCGAGGCATAACCAGCTTCTGCAATATACCGGTGCCCAGGAGCCTTTTCCAGATGAACAAGGAATACTGGTACCGTGTTCGTCTTCATGGGTGACTGCATATACATTGCAACCATACCATCCAAAAGATTTGCCTAGCCCATCTTTGGCATCTGTAAGTATATTGTCGTTTTCGATGACACATTCTATTTCGTTATATGGATTGCCTTTGCTATCTATACAAGTACCGTCTTTGGCATTATCAGTAGCATAATCGTGGTCTTTGCACTCCGCATACTCGTATTTATTCGATTCAGTAGTCGATACATTATCACAATACCAAAACAAATCTGGTGGATCCTGTGCCACCGGGGGTGTTTTGTCTTCGACGGTCACCATCACCATGGCATCTTTCCACAACATCCTGGAACAGGTATTGCCCGGAGCGATACCAGATCCACTAAAACTACCTGCCATATTGCCCAATCTCGGCCAATAAAAACTGAAATTGCACAATTCTTTGGCTCCAGCGCCGATATAATATGTCTCGTAATCATCCAGCCCTGCTAATGCAAACCAATCTTTTAATAATGGGTCACAGAATATCAATGGATAGCGCCAATTGCAATCCTTTGGTGCTTTAAACTTGGCATAGTTGGCATTCCTTGAAAATCCATAATTGAGGTTATGATCTGCACGATAATGGCTGCGTGGATAGCCTACATTATACATATACCACTGATGTTCTGAACAAGGCCAGATATGCGGATCAAAGCGGGGGATACCGCAGGCCTCCCATACTCTGAGTACAATCTGATACTGTTTGCAGGCGGTCAGATCGAGATAGTCCTTGAATATATAAGAACTCACATAGTCCTCGATGTAAAAATCATAATACTCTTTTGTCGCATGATAGTCCCCGATGCCGCACTGGGCGATGATCGCATCATACACATACTTGCGGGCTGCAACAATAGAATCCATGTCAGCTATCGCAAAATGAAGGACATCACAACAATTATCTCTGCTTCCATTATCCAGATCCCGCGCATAGATCCGGGACCAACACGTAGCAGGGTCGACCGTCACTTTGGTATCTTCTATAGCCAGGACTTCAGGCGGCGTTTCGTCGATCACACATACCTGGATCATGGTATCTCTTTTATTGTAACACGCATCGGTCAAGGTCACGAAAATGTCATGACATCGTACTCCATATACTCCCTGCACTGCCGGTAAGGTGATCCTTCCAGGAAGATTGCCACTTTGCACGATGACTTTACTTGCGTTGGCAGGATCGGTGTAAGAAGAAGTGAAGGTCTGCTTGATTTCTTTGCTACAGTCTATCACTACCAACTGTTGAAGATTTACCGTCGCGACACAAGAATGCACTTCTGTAAATGCTCTATAATACAACCGATCATCCCGAGGATTGACACCTCCATTGGGCATAAATAATAATGGTGGAGTATGGTCGATCACTTCAATATATTGGACAAAGGTCTTTTCTTCTCCGGTGCACCAGTCATTGATCAACCATTCTCTTCTAATCTTAAAACTGGAGCCATCGCCGCACAGTGGCACCATCTTATCCGTATAACTCACTTCTATCTTACAAAAGGTATTGTGGGTAGGATATTGATCGATTTGCTGCCATATTTTGATAAATTCGCCTTCGTCATATACTAATACACTGTCAAATAAATATGGTACGGTATGAAGGTATTCTGGTAAACATTTTTTTCCACCCAGCAGGGTATCTTGCTTTTGAAGTTTCATCAGCAGCTCTGGACTTGGATAAGTAGGATCAGAAGCATTGCTGGAAAACAGAATATCTTCATAATCAGGCTGATCTGGAATGCTTTCATCTGCGATGGTACGGCAGGTTACCTTACAATTTAAACTGATCAGGTCAGGGGCCTGGGTCTCCTCAATGGAGTCTTTGCTAATATATAAGGTATCAGAGCAGAATGTTGAATTGCCCCAGGTATCACTGGCTACGATCGTGCGATACACCCTGCCTAAATAAGCCGGATCATCACAGCCAAAATCTGTAAAGGTCACTTTAGTGATGGCTACATTGCTTTTGGAAGAACAATTGTCGACAGCCTGGGTATGGGTATCCAGAAGTCTGTTCATTTGATAACAGGAGATGTATTGAGTACCATTGCATGCGGTCACCGGAGCCGCCTTGTCTTCTATTCTAAAATTGCCCCAACAATTATGGCCTGCTCCGTCACTGACCCTGAATACCAGCGTCTGACCGAGATGCGAACGATCAACATCATTGCCATTTAAAGTCGAAGTGCCATAGGGATAGGATATAGATACATCGTACCCAAACGTGGTACACTCACTATTTACTTTGGATAATATCTCTTCTGGTCTGATCACCCTGTAACATTCACTCACAGGCATCGAGATATTAATATTGCTTTTACACTGAACTTCGCAGGCGACACATTGATCCGTCTCCAACAAGGATATCCTGATCATGCCATTGCCACTCCTGATACCAGCTACGCTACTCGAATCGGATACATACCATACATTGGAGGATCCTCCACCTCCACCAGAAGCATAGGCACTGCCACCCCCATACCAGCCACCGCCGCCGCCGGCTATATGAAACTGATCTTCTCCACTTCCAGCTCCGCCACCGACTGCCCACATTCCATCAAAAGATGGCAAATATCCTTTTAGACCACCGGCTACCTGGCTACCGCCGCCGCCGCCCGGTGAAAATACGGATAAGCTAATGCCAGTCTGACCAATTAAGCCACCTCCAGCTCCTCCGGTTCCATGATCAGGGTGACCTGAATTGCCACCGCCACCACCGCCACCGACTATCTTTCTGGAATCAAGATCATGTAATATCGTGCGGATGTCTGAAGCACCGCCGCCGCCACCTCCATAGTTGCCACCATCTCCGCCACCATTCCAGCCTCCTTCAAAAGATCCATTTGCGCCTGGCTTACCTTTCCCTCCAACGAATAGATATAATACTTGACCATCCATAACATCCAATATACCGTTGGCGTAGCCGCCGAGACCTCCATCGTCTTGTAATACGGAAGGACCGTTTTCATCACATTCGTAAGAGCCACCTCCTTGTGCTCCCCACACTTCTACTTTTATTTTTTGTACACAACTAGGTACCGTCCACAACTGTACCCTGCCGGTATAATTGAAATCGAGTTGCTTTTGAGCATAACCTGAATTACTCTGAATCAAACCCACCGAAACAACAAGAACACTTAAAACGAATGCTCGCAGCGATGGACTACTATACGGTATTGGAGACATCCAGACTAGTTTTTAGGTTGGTTAATAATGCAACAAGATATGTTAAAAATCCTAACAAAAGAATCGTCTTCAATCTCTGAAAGTGACACAACAAGCCATTGAGCGCTGGCTCTTTAGACATTAGCACCATACTAAATTGACAATACGTTAGTTAACAATAGGTTAAGAACTTCATACTACATTATTTATCGGATGAAAAAAATCTAGAAAATATAAACATTATGAAAATGTTGAATATATAAGACTATGATAAAAATATAAATTTATAAATTAAAGAAAATCAGGCACTAGTTATCGCTTAACCATTTGAGTGTCTTATCAGCATTATAAGCTTATCCATCTATGCAATCATGATAGAAATTTCAAATAAACAACCATTGAAATCATTGGCCTATAATCGGTAAACATTGCATGGGCTTTTGCAATCTTCAAGACAGTATGATTTTTAAAAAGTCCTGTAGCTGAGCCTGTCGTCTTCTGTAGCTGAGCCTGTCGTCTTCCTGTAGCTGAGCCTGTCGTCTTCCTGTAGCTGAGCCTGTCGTATTCCTGTAGCTGAGCCTGTCGTATTCCTGTAGCTGAGCCTGTCGTCTTCCTGTGGCTGGCCCTGTCTTCTTCCTGTAGCTGAGCCTGTCGTCTTCCTGTAGCTGAGCCTGTCGTCTTCCTGTAGCTGAGCCTGTCGTCTTCCTGTAGCTGAGCCTGTCGTCTTCCTGTAGCTGAGCCTGTCGTCTTCCTGTAGCTGAGCCTGTCGTCTTCCTGTAGCTGAGCCTGTCGTCTTCCTGTAGCTGAGCCTGTCGTCTTCCTGTAGCTGAGCCTGTCGTCTTCCTGTAGCTGAGCCTGTGCTCCTGGTGTGAGCCTGTCGCTTCCTGTAGCTGAGCCTGTCGTCTTCCTGTAGCTGAGCCTGTCGTCTTCCTGTAGCTGAGCCTGTCGTCTTCCTGTAGCTGAGCCTGTCGTCTTCCTGTAGCTGAGCCTGTCGTCTTCCTGTAGCTGAGCCTGTCGTCTTCCTGTAGCTGAGCCTGTCGTCTTCCTGTAGCTGAGCCTGTCGAAGCTACTCACTTCTCAACGCCTTTACCGGATTAGCCATCGCCGCCTTGACGGCTTGAATCAGGATCGTAAACACAGAAATACCAATGGTAATGGAGCCCGCCAAAGCAAATATCCACCACTCAATATCAATCCGGTAAGCAAATCCTCCCAACCATTTAGTCATTAAATAATACGCGACAGGAGAAGCTATCATCAGGGATATAAAGATCAAACCCAAAAATTCACTAGTAAGCATATTAGTGATATTGTTGAGGGTCGCGCCTAATACTTTTCGAATGCCGATTTCTTTAGCCTTTCTCTCTATGGTAAATAAAGTAAGACCCAACAATCCGAGGCATGAAATAAATATGGCAAACCCTGCAAACCATTTGACCAGCGTGCCAACCTGGGTCTCACTCCTGTACAGTCTTTCATATTCTTTGTCCTGAAAATTAAAATCAAATATAAATCCAGGTGCAAACTGATGATAGACTGACTCGATTTCTTTGAGTGTGCTTTGCACATCATTACCACTTAACCTGCAATACATCAGCCAGGTCCAATCGGGCCTGCAGGTGATGAGCACTGGACTGATCGGATTGTGCAAGGACTCCATATGAAAATCTTTTACGATGCCAACTATTTTACCACTACCTCCCGGGGTACTGATTGTTTTCCCTATGGGGTCCACAAGGCCCATTTTTATTACTGCTTCTTCGTTCAAAATAAAGGCGCCCGTATCCTGAGCAAATTTTTGTGAAAAAGATCGACCTTCCTTGATGGACAAACCCATTGTCTCAACCAATTCATGACTACTGGCTATCAAATTAAAGAATACATCATTGCCCTCAGCTTTTCCGGGCCAGCTCACATCTGATGTTCGATTGTTTGCCATGGAAAAGGTGACAGATGCTTGTGCTGCATGTGCCACTCCAGGTATCCTTTTCATTTGTTCCATAGCCAAACCACATTTTTCTAACGGAATATTATTTGGGAACCACACCAATTGATTGACATTAAATCCAAGATTTTTCTTTTTGATAAAATCAATTTGCTGACTAATCAACAGGGTGCTGATGATCAACATGATTGAAACTACAAATTGAGTGACAACCAGGGACTTCCTGATCATACCCGTACTGACAGTGGCTTGGACAAAAGCAGATTTAAGTACTGCTATCGGACGAAACGCAGACAATACCAAGGCGGGATAACTGCCGGCTATGATACCCGTAATTAAAATGATGCACCCATAATAAAACATCTGCTGCAAATCACCCAAATCAATGCTAATATCTTTTCTCAGAAATGAATTGAAACCAGGCAATACCAATTGTACTAATAAGATGGCCAAGGCACCAGCCAATAAGGCCAAAAAAACAGACTCCGCCATGAATTGTTTGATCAATGAATATCTGCTTGCCCCTATCGCTTTCCTCACTCCGACTTCTTTGGCTCTTTGTGTGGCTTGAGCAGTAGATAAATTCATAAAATTAATACATGCCAGGAACAGAACAAAAAAAGCAATAATCAGAAATAGTCGCACATATACGATTCTACCACCACCTGCATATTGGCCATTTTTAAAATCAAGGCGCAAATACCAATCTTTCAAATCCCAAAGTATCAGGTCAGAATTTAATTGTTGTTCTGATTTATTGTGCAGATAGGTTCGCAATTTAGATTCAAGCGCCAGCCTATCGACATTGGGATGAAGTTTTACATAAGCTCTCACATTACTATTGTCCCAACTTTCCTTCACCCAATCATAATCCCGAAAATAATCCTGAACAGGCATTAAAAAATCAAAAGTCAAAGTGGCATTAGCTGGAATATCTTTAGTAACCCCTGTTATTTTATACGATTTATCCCTTTCAATCAATACTGAACGGCCCATTGGGTCCTCCTCACCAAAATATTTTCTGGCCAACTTTTCACTAATTATGATGGTGTTTGGTTCACCCAAAGCCTGGTCTGCATCCCCTCGAATCAAAGGGAAAGAAAAAACCTTTAAAAACTCAGGGCTTACATATAATCCATATTCAACAAACTCTTTGTCATTGATCGAAAACTGTCTTTGGTCGCCCCAGGAAGTCGTACTGGCATATTGAACCTCAGGAAAGTCACGCATCAAGGCTGTACTTAAGGCTGATGGAACCGCTGGAAAAGTAGCTATCTCGCCATTGGTAAAAGATTTATTGGTTTGAATCGATGCTATTCTGTCGCCGTCCACATGAAAATCATTATAACTGTATTCATACTGCACCCATTTAATAATCAGTACAAACAAAGCCAGCCCTATTGTCAAACCAGACAGATTGATTAAAGAAAATACTTTGTTCTTAAACAGGTGGCGTGTAGAGATGGAGTATAAATTTTTAAGCATATTATTTGAGATTTGAGAGTCAGCATTCAGCGTCAGCATTCAGCGTCAGACTCAGCCATCTGACATCTGATTCAAACTGTTTATTTAAAGTTAGTTCGATCGGGATTGTGAGCATACTCACTCTGTTCGTAAGCTCTTCACCGGATTAGCTATGGCCGCTTTGATGGCTTGGAAACTCACTGTGACCAAAGCAATAATCGCCGCAATAATACCGGCCATAGCAAACATCCACCACTTTATATCTACCCGATAAGAAAATGATTGCAACCATTTATTCATGACCCACCAGGCAATAGGAGTGGCAACAAGAATGGCAATGAACACTAATACAACAAAATCTTTAGAAAGCAATGTGGCAATGCCACTTACTTTAGCGCCCAATACTTTTCGGATTCCAATTTCCTTCTTCCTGTTTTCCGCACTAAATGTAGCTAATCCAAATAAACCAAGGCATGAAATAAAAATTGCAATGCCTGTAAATGAATTAATAATGCGGGAAAGCGTAATTTCCGATTCGTACATTTTTTGCACTTCTGCATCCAAAAAACTATATTCAAAAGGTATAGACGGATAGTTTTTCTTCCAAATGGTTTCCATCTGTGCCAATAAAGATTTATAATTAGATGTTTGAGTACTAATTGTAATATTTGTTAAATAAGGATCATGGTCATTAAACATGAACAATATAGGTTTTACATCCTCGTGCAAAGAATTAAAGTTAAAATCCTTCATGATACCTGCGATCTCATATTTAATAACTTCTTGCTCATTACCCTGGCTTGAGTACAAGAAAGTCCCCTGCGCTGATTCAATATTAATTCCTAAACGATGCGCCATCGTTTCGTTAATCAAAACTTTACCAGAATCATTTAGCCTAAAATCTCTCCCACTAATTATTTTTATTCCATTGGCTTGAGTTACATATTGGTCAGTCTGCATGAAATTGGCTACTTGGCCACTAGCCATGGTACCTCCAGAAAGATAAAAGGTCCAATCATTAAGGATGGCCTGACTAAGGTAATATCCCGTTCTGCTTACAGCTTTGATATCTGCTAAGCTACGCAGATCATCAGCAAATACTTTACTTTTACTCACCGTCTCATTGGTATGTAATGTAAATACAAGTTTCTGATTTGGGTCAAACCCGAGATCCTTAAGCTTGATATAATTGAGTTGACTATAGATTACAATGATAGATGCAATCAATACAATAGATAAGGTAAACTGAATTATGACTAAAGATCTACGAATATTAAGTGCAGAAATATGACTTGTAAAATTTCCTTTTATCACTTTGATTGCCTCAAAAGCTGAAAGATAAAATGCAGGGTAACTGCCAGCTATTATACCTGTAAGGACTATTAATCCAAACACCATCGACCACATTCTATAATCTGACAAATAAGGCATCGAAATTTCGGACTGTGTAATTTCGTTTAAATAAGGTACTGCAAGCCACAAAATTGGTAAGGCAATCATAACGCCAAGAAATGATAATAAAATAGATTCGAAAAGAAATTGGCTGATCAATTGGTATTTTCTTGCACCAATCACTTTTCTTATTCCTACCTCTTTTGCCCGGTTGGTAGATCTTGCTGTAGAAAGATTCATAAAATTGATGCATGCGATGATCTGGATCATGGCCGCAATCAACATCAAAATCTTCAGAAAGGAGGGGTTGGCTATTTTATCCAATTCATTTTCATATCCCTTTGTCGTATGTATTCCAGTTACCTCCTGCAGGTGAAGTTGCTTTTCCATACCTAGGGCTTTTAGTTGCTCTTGCCCGTATTTAGATAAAAAAGCTGGAAGCTTTTCTTCCAGAGCTACTACATCAGAATTAGGCAATAATTTTATATAAGAATAAGCAAAATTATTTCCGGCCCAGGATTCGTTGGTGCGCGCATAACCTCCCATACCACCGCCATTCATTGTGATATACATATTGGCATTAAGATGTGACTTACCCAAGCTATTATCAATGACTCCTTGTACGGTGTATATACCTTTATCATAAGAGTATTCCAGTTCTATTTGTTTGCCCAATGGATCTTCATCACCAAATAATTTATCTGATAATGATTTACTCAATACAACGGTATAAGGGTCTAAAAGCGCCTTTTGACCATTTCCTCTTGTAAAATGAAAAGCAAATACATTGAAAAAAGTAGAGTCAACGAACACCGCTGATTTTTCGGTCACCGATCTTTCATTATAATGTAAAATGTATTGAGAAACACCTAAAGAAGGTACAACCCGGGTATACTGTATCACCTCTGGAAAATCTCTTTTCATAGCCGGTGCAGTAGGTGGAGATACGGTTGAATTAATATGCTTATCCCCTGGCAATTGCAAAGTGGAAGTAATCCGGTATATATTTTCAGCCTGAGGATGGTGCTTGTCATAACTATATTGATCTCCTACATAGAGCATGATATACAGACAACTCAAAGTGCCAATGGTAAGACCAAATATATTGATCAAACTATAGGTCTTATTTTTTAATAGATTGCGGAATGCAATTTTGAAATCGTTTTTAAACATAATTTTTCAGAATTGAAATTGAGTTTATAAAATTTTCAGAATCTGATATCTGAATCTGGTTCACTCCGTTCTTAAAGATTTTGCAGGATTGGCAATAGCCGCTTTAATAGATTGATAACTCACAGATAGTACGGAAATCAAAATACTCATCAGGCCAGCGATTAAAAACACAGTCCAATGAATATCCACACGATAAGGGTATTGGGCCAGCCATTGACGCATCAGCCACCATGCCACCGGACAAGCCACTATAAATGAATACATCACCAATTTCAGAAAATCCTTTGACAACAAGGCAGTAATGCCTGCTACCGAAGCTCCCAGCACTTTTCGTACACCTATTTCTTTTATCCTGTTTTCAGCCATGTATGTGGCCAGACCAAACAATCCGAGGCAGGATATAAAGATGGTGAGACCGGCGAATAAGGAAGCCATGGACCCCATCTTTTGTTCCGTTTTAAATTTAAGACTATATTCCTCATCTACGAATTGGTATTCAAAGGGATATTCCGGGTTATATTTTTTAAAAATTATTTCTGCCTTTTTTAGATTGTCTGCTACAGGATTTGATGCGTTTAATTTGTAGTGGATGACATTGAACCAACTGGCAGAAGTACCACTGATAAGCATTGGCCGAGTCGGTTGAAAGGGTGATTCCAGGATAAAATCTTTAATGACGCCTATCACGTGGTATTTATTATTATCTCCATCTGTGATTAATTGTCCAATTGGATTTTTCAATTTCATAATCTTAAGCGCACTTTCGTTGATCAGCATAGCGGATGAGTCAGTTGCAAAATCCCTTAGATTAATATCGCGACCTTCTATCAGGATCATGCCAGTAGTCTTGACGATGTCCTGATCTGCAGTAAACTGATCAAAATCTATTTTCTCATCTTCCGGAGTACTGCCTTCCCATTTATAGCCCCAACTGTCTGACCAACCCTGCGTGATCGGTGCGCTGGTCTTTGTGACTGAGGAAGCCACTTGATTCTGAAGCAATTCATTGCGGATGAGGTCATAGTTTTTTCCTACCTCCCCCTCCATACGGGTATATACGAGTTTCTCACGATCATACCCACTCTCTCTGTCTTTGGCGTGGTCCAGTTGTTGTTTTACAATGCTGGTGCAAATGATCAATATGATAGCGAACGTGAACTGTAGCACTACCAATAACTTTCTAGGTGTGATCAGGGCATTGGCTGCTTTAAAAGTGCCCTTCAACACTTTTGAAGGATTAAATGAAGACATAAAAAAGGCAGGATATGATCCGGCGATAATCCCCGTGAACAAAATAAAGCCAAGCCCCTTGAGCCAAAATTGCGGATCACCTATATTTAAAGATAGCTTTTCTTCGATCAGTTGGTTGAATGGAGGAATCACAACATATAGGATCACCAAGGCAAATATGCCAGCAATAAATGAAAGCAAAATAGACTCACCAACAAAGTGTCCGATCAATGATCCTCTTTGCGCACCGACCACTTTACGAATGCCAACCTCCTTTGCCCGCTTCTCACTTCGGGCTGTGCTCAGGTTCATAAAATTGATGCAGGCTATTAAAAGTAAAAAAATAGCGATGATGCCAAATATTTTCAACGAATCGATCATTCCTCCATCTTCTATGCCGTTTGTGAATTTGGAGTACAGCCGCCATCGATCTAAAGGATATAGAAACATCTGCCAGGATGGATCTGCTTCCTTGTCATACAATGGCTTCATCGATTTCATTTTTTCATTGGCAGCTTCGATGGATGCGTTTTCTTTAAGTAATGCATAGGTGCGAGTATTGTTACTACCCCAATTACCGCCCCATTGATCTTTGGCAGCTTTGTATGCCCATGGTATCAGGTATTCAAAATTGAAACGGGAATTGGGCGGCAGGTCTTTCAATACTCCAGTGATAGTGAAATTGTCCTGGTTGTCGATTTTGACTATTTTACCCATGACATCTTCAGTGTCGAATAGTTTCTTTGCAAAAGATGCGGTCACCACCAAATCATAGATCCCATTAAGTGCTGTCCTTTCATCGCCTTGAATCATCGGGAAAGTAAATATTTTTAAAAAAGTACTATCTACGATATTGCCTTTCGCTTTTAATCTCATATCTCCAATCGAAAATAAATAATTGGATCCCCAGTCTACCCTTGCTGTATTCTCTACTTCAGGCAGATCCTTTTCCATCGCCCTGGCTAGTGGCATCGGGGTGGTGTTCCATGCATGTAGTTTACCACTGATCGGAGCTTTGTTCCATGCTTCATAGATCCTACTCCTGTTAAGGTGAAACTGATCATAGCTTTTTTGATAATCAATCACTAAAAAAATCAACGCAGCGGCGGCCATACCTATAGCCAGGCCGGAAATATTGATCAATGAAAAAGCCTTGTTTTTAAAAAGATTGCGGAAGGCGATGTAGAAGAAATTTTTGAGCATGGTATTTAAAATCTGAAGAATAAGACAACAAACTCAGACACATTTTAAATGTAGTCAACTATCCGATTCTAGTATTACACAATCAACTAACCAGACCCAGTAACTATACCAAAAACATAAGTCATTAAATATGAATACTTTATTAACAAAACCTCTTCCCGGAAGTGTACGATATCGGACAGTATCGCTCGGTATTGACACTTCTTTTTTTATAAATAATGCTATAGCCTACTAAATCCAAGATGATATTCAATGGTTACCTTTACAAAAAAAAGCAACATGGAGCTAATCCCTATCCTGGCGACTATAGAGGGAAACAAACACTTTGCAGATCACCCGGATTGTCAGGACAGTCTTTATTTTACGATCGATTTTTACAAAAAGGTGGGCTATAATCCACCATGGATTGGTTATTATGCAGTGGATGAGGAGGGCCAAATAGTAGCTATGGCTGCATTTAAAGGAAAGCCTCTCAATAATCAAATAGAGATAGCATATGGCACCATAGAAAGGTTTCAACAAAAAGGCATCGGAACCCAGGTATGTCGGCTTTTGGTGAATAAAGCGCTGGAGACTGATCCATCAGTTTTGATCACAGCCCGCACACTTCCTGAAAAAAACTTTTCGACCCGAATATTAGAAAAAAATAATTTTCATTTTAAAGGAATAGTGGACGATCCCGAAGATGGGGAGGTTTGGGAGTGGGTATACTCTAAGTAGTAAATTGTGCATGAATAAGCCTATCAAGATGCATCATCGCTGCCCAACCAGCAAGATTTATTTTTTCTGATATACCCGCACATAGTCTACTTCAAATTTAATCGAATGAGTTTCTATACCTGGAGCACCTCCGTTATTGCCGCCTATCGCCAGGTTGAGTAGCAGGTAATGAGGTTGCTTAAATGGATTGGTACCATCAGGATTGATGCTTTTATTTAAGGTTATTTCATTGATCAATTCATCATCCAGGTATACGCTAACCTGGTTTTCATCCCAATCCATTCTCCAGATATGATATTGATTCACCCAGTTGGGATATTTATCTGTAAAGTGAGTGAGTGGTATTTTTGCATCATCCCATTTCGCAACGTTTACTTTCTCTGTACCCCAGGCAAAATTGGCCAAAATGGTAGGCACGGTTTTGACTCTATAAAATTCCATGATATCTATCTCGCCATTCGAGGGCCATCGGCCTTCTGTTCCCAGGGTCCAAATGGCAGGCCAGGATCCTACCAGGGTATCTATGCGAGCACGAACCACGAAGGTCCCGTAGAGCCATGCTTGAGCTCCCCTGGTCTGAATGCTTGAGGAGGTAAAGCTGATGTCTCTCCGGCTTGTCTGCCAATCTTTGCTGTCTTCAACAAAAGTAGGGTTGGGACGCACTACCCTTTTTGCTTCAATAATCAGTATACCATCATGACAACTAGCATTCTCAGGTTGATACCACTGCAATTCATTATTGCGTTTAAATCCCTGCTCGTGCCTCCAAATAGTTGGATCCGGCGGCCCGGGCTGATTAAATTCGTCCTGCCAGACCAGGTTCATTCCTTTGAAAGTGTCCAACCCTGCCTCCGCAAGTGAACCCTGGCCAAAAATATGACCAAAGACAAAAAGCAATAACAGGACAGAAATATATTTCAACACAAAAAATAAATTAATAACGAATGAAGCAGATCTAGATGGATTGGACTTTTTTTTCTTTTTAATTTGCTTTACGGGCTTATTTGATGAGCACCCTCGTTCCGGTTTGTGCAGATTGGTAGATCGCATCGATCACTTTGGCATCTTTATATCCTTCCCAACCGCTGATATGCTCTGGAAAATCTTTTCCGGCCAGCAATACTTTGGCCATCTCATCCATCTGTACCTGCTGCATATGTGTCACAGGAAATTTAAACTCTCCATCCCGGGTCCATCCTCGAAATGGTCCATAGCTGATGGCCGGGTTGAGTTCAAACGTATTTTGCTCGGCTGATGCAAAAAGTCTATCCAGGGGGTAGGCAGAACTACAGGTCGAATGTCCTAAGGCCCCACTGGCAAACTCCAGGGTCCAGTGCACTGACTCTTCGACTTCTTTAAATAATTCTGGCTTTGAATTAGGTCCAAAATAAGCAGTGACTGCAGTAGGCTCTTCCCCAAGGATATACCTGGCTGCCTGCACACAATATACACCCAGGTTTTGCAGTGAGCCTCCTCCTGAAAGCTTTTTATTGAAATGCCAGTCACCTGGATCCATGGTGGTCATATTATAACCGAGCTCAGACTCTACCAATCGTACCTTACCATAAATTTTTTTCTGTCCCAGTCTCATCATCTCCATATTATAAGGTTCATAGTGGAGGCGATACCCCACAGCAAGTTTCACTCCTTCCTTTTTGCAGGCATGAATGATCTCCAGGCTCTCCGCAGCATTGATGGCCATCGGCTTTTCAACGATGACATGTTTTCCGGCTTTGGCTGCACGCAGCGCATACTCTTTATGCATCCCATTAGGCAAGACGATGTAGATCACATCGATATTTTTATTATCTGCGATGCGATCAAAAGTTTCATAATTGTAGACACTGGTTGCAGGGAGATTATATTTTTTACTCCATTCCGCAGCTTTGGCGGGAGTACCTGTGACAATACCGGTCAATTTACAATATTTAGAAAGCTCTATTCCCTCTGCCAGTTTCAATGCGTACCGGCCTAAACCTACGAGGGCTACGCCCAGCTTTTTATCCTCATACAAAGAGTGATCGGTCATCGTGCTTAATGGGATCGACAAAGCACCCAGTGACATGTTCTTTACAAAAGTGCGTCGGGACAGATTTAATAAATTATGTTGATTATTCATAGTGTAACAAAGTTATTCATTAATTCCTTCTGGAGGGAGAGGATTTATGCATCAACTTTTGATTAAATAATCTCACAAAAATATCTGTGAAAAGTGTTCATTAAAAGTGATTTACCTAATGTTTGATTTAACCTTATTTCCTTCTGCAAATTAGTTATCAGGACTCTGATGATCAATCCATGATTTGATTGCTTTTAGCTCACATGCAGTCAGTTTTCCACCAATAGGCATCATGGGGATAGCATTGTCCGTATAATAAATAGAGTTATAGAATTCACCATTATCGACAAAGATTTTAATCATCTGGTAGTCAGATAATATGATTCCTCCGGAATGATTGCTTTCACTATGGCATTCATTACAAGTATTGTTGACGAGGGGAAAAACATCAGATCTAAAACTAATTGGAGTATTTTGATCAGCACGGCAATCCGGCAAAGCTGTGTCGTAAGCGCAACTTTCCTGCAAAATAAAAAACAACAATAACAAGGTCAACCCTGTATACCTCATAAAAAAATATTATGCTCTAAAGGTGCACAGAATAATAAAAAGTATGGCCTTGCTATATTAAGTTAATATGAAGTTATTTTGCCACGCAAACAACTATTTTAGTTCTACAGATAAGGTCTCACACTATTTTAAGGTTCCTATCGGTTTCTGACCAAATAATTTATAAGTTTGAAAAATGATGGCTATTAAGCTAAACATGCGTGCTAAGGCAGAAATCGAAACCAGGGTCGCCGATTCAGAGCCTTGTCCCACTATCATAAAATTAAGCCTCAAACTGATAGTACCGTTTTTGATCCACCCATCTCACCATGATCAACCTATAGACTGGCATAGAAGCTGACCGCCCAAATATATTGACGAAGGAAAACATTTTGTATTTGAAAAGGTTCCTCCAGCGGAGTTTCAGATAATCAGCCAGGATACATTCAGATTTCAAATTGAGTTTATCGAAATTTAAAGAATCAGATTTAAGAGCCAGTCAAATAGTATTTTATATCTGAGTTTGCAATAAAGCTGAACTTGTCCTGGAATTTTAAGAGGAGCTTGTCGAAGCTATTCAGTTCGTAACGATTTCATAGGGTTTGCCATAGCGGCTTTTATCGACTGAAAACTAACGGTTAATATGGTAATGGTCAAAATAGTGATACCCGCGAAAGCAAAAATGCCCGGGCCAATGACTATTTTATAAGGATAAGCTTCAAGCCATTTATTCATACCCCACCAAGCTAAAGGAAAAGAAATAATCAAAGCTATAATTAATAATTTTATAAAATCGCCGGACATCAATCGAATAATATTAAAAGTATTGGCTCCAAGCACCTTTCTAATACCTATTTCTTTGATTCTCTGGTCAGCCGTAAATGCCGCAAGTCCAAAAAGACCTAAACATGAAATAAAAATGGTCAAACCGGCAAAAATATTTGCCAAAGAACTGATGACCTCTTCAGAGCGGTACGATTTAGAATATGCTTCATCAGCAAATTCATATTCAAATGGAAATGCAGGATTTAGCTCTTTGTAAAGCCTGCCTAATCCTGCCAGGGCAGTTTTAGTCTCACCTTTTTCTGTTCTTACCAGGACTTTGCCATAACTCATCACGGGGACTAATCTTATGATAAAAGGTTCGATGATCTGATGCAAAGAATTATAATGAAAATCTTTAACAACACCTATAATTTTGCCCGATCTTCCCCACATACTCAATGACTTACCTATAGCATCCTGATACCCGATCCGCTTCAATGCAGTCTCATTCACTAAATAACCTACCGAATCAGTTGACAATTCCTTTGAGAAATCATTGCCCTGCAGTAGCTGTAAATCCATCGTCCGGATTAAATCATAACTCACAGATGCCCAAACAAATTGGATGTTGACTGATTCATCCTTGCCCGGCCAATGAATACCGCCTGTAGTATTTCCGATTTTGGTCGGTCTTTCCGAAATGGCTGATATGGATTTTATTCCTTTAAGCGTTTCAGCCCGGTCTTTAAATAGATTGAATTTTTTAACAAGCTCTCCTTCTATTCTTAAGTTTAAAAGGTTTTCTTTATCATATCCTAAAGACTTATGCTGAATATAATCCAATTGTCTGTACACTACCACTGTTCCAACCAGGAATACAATAGTCAATACAAACTGGAATACAACTAACCCCTTTCTCAGGACACCCTCCTTGCCAGGGAGGCCCGGATGGCCTTTAAGTATTGCAATAGGGTTAAAGGAAGCTAAATAGAATGCCGGATAAATTCCTGAAAACACAGCTGTTAGAATCAAAATGCCAAGCAATACAACAATAAAAATTGGCTGTCCGAATGGCATTACCATCTGTTTCTGTGTAAGCTGGTTAAAATAAGGTAATAGCAAACTCACCATAGTCAAAGCAATCAAGAAGGCAATCAAGGATATCAAGAATGATTCACCGATAAATTGGTAGATCAATGATTTTGAATTAGCTCCAATTACTTTTCTCAACCCTACCTCCTTTGCTCTTTTGGTAGATCGGGCAGTAGCTAAATTCATAAAATTTATACAAGCAATAATTAAAATAAATAATCCTGCCCAACCAAATAAACGAACATATTCTATTCGACCACCAGCTTGTTGTCCATTTTCAAAATAGCTGTATAAATATGCATCCGTGTATTTTTGAAGAAATAGCCTGATGTAAAAAGCATCGTTTTGGTCTTTATTATATCCATCTAGAAATCGTTCAAGCTTTGCTTCTGTTTTTTGAGCACTGGCATCTGGCCTGATTTTTATGTAAGCGCTGGCAAAATTATTTTCCCAGTCATTGGCCCCTCCATTTTCTTTCAAAAAGAAATCCCAATTGATCACAAAATCAAATTGATGAGTCGCGTTATTGGTGATATCATCAAATACTGCAGCTATCTTAAGGTCTTTGCTATTTTGAAATCTTAGAGTCTTACCCACTGCTCCTTCTTCAGATTCAAATAATTGTTTAGCCATTTTTCGGGAGATACAAATATCGAGCGGCCCTTGCAGAGCTGTCTCAGTATATCCACGAATGATGGGATATGAAAACATTTTAAAAAAATCAGAACCGGCATAGATGCCCGGCATTTTAATAATCTTTTCTCCTGCTTGAAATGTGCGCACATTAATCCAATCAACCGAGCAAGCCATTTCAACTTCGGGAAACACCTTTTTCAGTTCATCCGCCAGCAAACCAGGAGAGGATGAAACCACATCGATCCTTCCATCGTGATATTGTTTTTCGAGTACAGAATACAATTGTTCACCGGACTTGTGAAATTTGTCGATATTATACTCATCACTGATCCATAAATAAATCAGGATACAACAAGCCATCCCTACCGCTAGCCCACTTAAATTGATAAAAGTGTACCCTTTATATTTGACGAGATTCCTCCAGGCTATTTTCAAATAGTTGGTAACCATGGACACAAATAGTTAAATTGAAATTAGCATTATAGTTAAACAGGCCTAATACAGTTCACTACTGCCATGATCCGTGCCAAATCACAAATATCTGATTATCTATATATTACATCACGGCAAAGATTTTGAATTGTATCGATTCCGCACACTGGTGTATTAAAATCAACTTGAATCAATAAGGTTCCCGATTCGCCCTTCTATAAAGCACAAGCTTTCAAGATGTTCATTTACAAATAATCAGCCATAATTATGGCAAAAAGTGGATTTTTGACTGATTATTTCATTGTCGATGGCTTTATTAGAAATTAATTTACCTAAGGACCCTTAAGCAGGACGCTCTATCCCAATTCAATGTCTGCGCACACAGCTTGATCATTAGGCTAATCGCTATATTACTAGTAAATTCATAATTCGAAGCATGCACCATGATTTATAGATCGCTTTTTTTAAAACTAATACTTTGTTTGCTTTCATACATGACCTGGTCCCAAAACGATACTGCCCTGGTCTTTGGAGAACTTGGGAAAGACATCAATAGACCCTGGAAAATGATCCAACTGCCTGGTGGCAATCTATTGTGGGCCGGTGAATGGAATGACAATGGCATCGTCATGAAGCTATCTCCTACCGGTGCAGAAATAAAAAGATTAATCCTGTCCTACACACCTGGTGCTACATTGAAGATTAAGGATATGGTCCTTGATAAAGACAACACCCTCATCGCTGCCGGAGAATGTACTAAATGTGTCACCACTGATAGTCTGGCCAGGATCACACTGTTTCGCATAGATACCGGATTAGGCTCCGTACTTCAACGATCTTTGCTTCACGGCAAGACTCAGTCTGCGCCCTTGATCTACAACCCGACTATTGCCAGGAATGACCGGGCCCTTATACTGCAAGCCACACAAGGAGCAGAAGGTATGGACTTAGAAGACATCTTTCTAGCCGCCATCGATGATCAATTGGATACCCTATGGACCAAGTCTATTAATTCATGTGAAGATTGTGCTTTTGAATATCCTTATCGACTGATCGCTACAAACAATGGCTTCACCTCTTTTGCTTTTCACAATTTTACTGACTCTGCGACTATCTTTCATTTTGATGACAAGGGTGATATACAATGGCGCCAGCGGACATATACCTGGAATGGGGTGGCAGGTGGTTCGATCGCAGCAGCCAATGACAAAATTTTCATTGGGGTCGGTGTAAGAGGCTTACCTCAGGACCCGTTTTTCTATGTAGCCACCATTCTCACCTATGATGAAAAAAATGGTACTCCTTTGAACGCAACTTCGTTGAATGATCCCTTTACCGACAGAGCGATCACCAGTCTTGAATTTGCACCCAATGGAAATCTGATCGTAGGATACCGAAGATTGATCGGCTCCTTCAATGGATCCTTATTGACCTCACAGATACTCCGGCTGGATATATTGAGCAACGACCCTAAGTTTATCGATTCCAAAACAATACCTAACCCCAATGACAATATCAGTATGGGCATCATCCACGCGGTAGCGCTCAATGAAGACGGGTCGAGAATAGCAGCTATCGGTCTGCATGGATCAAACAGAACCTTTTTTTACACCAACCCGGAAGTGACCGTTGCTACCCGGGATATTTCTATACCAGCCAGATTTGTGATCACGCCCAATCCAGTTTTAGAATACCATGACTTTCGTATTAATTTGTCAGATGATTTGTCTTCAATTAAAAATGTTCATATTCTGATATACAACTTTAACGGTCAGCTAATCCGGCGTATACATCCCCCATATGGTCAGACTCCTCTTAGTGTGCAGGGACTGCCGCGAGGCATGTATACCATTGTGGTAAGAAGCGATCATGGTTCAATGGCCAATAAACTTTTAGTGATGTAGATGCTAAAAAGGTGATGACAGATCTTGCTGATCAGCAAATTTTATTATTTGACTAATTAAGGCTATCTCTAATTACCTAGTTTTGTTCAGAAATTGGTTGTTATAAAATTAGACGAGGCGAGTTGAAGGCGCTAGTCCCGTCGATCTTGACGGGATAACTGAAAATCAACGAAGTATGATTTTATAAGAACTTATTTGGTAATTTTATTAAAATTACCGTTCGGGCAAAAGGAGGTTGTTAGAGATAGCCTTAATTACTTTTGACTCAAAACACTTTCGCAAAAACAATTATATATGTCTATTCAACTATCCCAGATACGAGTCTCTTTGGAAGATGGCCTTCTTTCTTTCCCCATCACAGATATGGATGACCATGGCAATTTTCATCCTGATACTTATGCTCAGCGTATCGCCTGGTTTTTGCAGCATGGGGTGTCTTCCGTATTTGTGGCTGGCGGCACCGGCGAATTTTTCTCCCTGTCCATGGAAGAGTATACTCAAATAGTAAAAACTGCTTGTGAGGTTGTGAAAGATAATGCTCCCGTAATCTCAAGCGTGGGCCGGAGTATTCCTGAAGCCATTCAGTTTGCCAAAATCGCAGAAAAAGCCGGCATTCATGCTTTGTTATTAATGCCGCCCTACCTGACTGAATGTCCCCCTGAAGGCACCTACGCGTATGCAAAAACCATCATGGACCGTACCAGCCTTCCGGTGATTTATTATAACCGATCCAATGGCGTATTAAATGCTGAATACATAAAAAAGCTGGCAGATCAATGCCCCAATTTTATAGGCCTAAAAGATGGAACAGGTAACATGGCCGATCTCAATGATACTATCAAAACCGTAGGCAACAGACTCTCTTACATCGGTGGTGTCCCTACCGCAGAGATTATAGCTGAAGCCTATCTTTCCATTGGAGTAAATACCTATTCCTCAGCGGCATTTAATTTTGTACCCGAACTCGCCAATCTTTTTTACAAAAGCCTGCGCCAGGGTGACAAAGCAACAATCAATCTTATATTAAACACCTTTTATATACCCCTCGTACGATTACGCTCAAAGAAAAGTGGTTATGCCGTAAGCCTGATCAAAGCTGGAGCCACCATCATAGGCCGATCTGCAGGAGCAGTAAGAGCCCCGTTGGTGATGCCCTCTGAACAAGAAGTAGCTGCTTTGAAGCTGATCATTGAAAATGGAAATGCATTGGTAAGTTAGCTGATTGTACCTTTTCAAATGCTACCCAGCGGACAAACTTGCAAGGTTCTTTCCGCACCACGCTCAAATCCTCATGCATTCAAAATCTTTTCCTCACGACTTCGCGACTTTGCGTCACAACGCGAATTTATTTGCCCTGTGCTCAAATCTATAGCATATTTCCTATTTGCCTATTGCTTATTGTTTATTGCCTCCCGAAGTTTCGGGATGCCTATTTGCCTATTTGCCCAAGCTACCACCTCACCGCCATAAACCTCCAATCAGGATTTAATTTCCGCATTTCAACCTCATCGTCTCGTTTGGTGAGCCCGCAGCGGAGATAATTTTGATGTAATCTTTCCAACGCTTTTTTGTCCAGTTCGATGCCTAAGCCCGGCCCTTGAGGCACAGCGACGGCACCTTGTTCAAACTTAAATCGACCACCCATAATGATTTCCTCTGACTGCCAGGGATAGTGCGTGTCGAGCGCATAAGGCATACGCGGCAATGCAGCCCCCAGGTGGACCATCGCCGCCATCGATATCCCCATATGACTATTGGAATGCATGGACAAGTCTCTACCGAAAGTATCACATATACCCGATAGTGTCATCGAAGCTCTCAGTCCGCCCCAAAAATGGTGATCACTCAATATAATATCTTCCGAACCCAATCGTATACTTCCCGGAATATCTTCAAAGGAAGTAGTACACATATTGGTAGCCAGAGGCATTTTCAAAATCTTGCGCAAAGCAGCCATATTATCCTGGCCTCTTACCGGATCTTCAAAATATTCTAATACACCCTCCATCTCATGTCCGTATTGAATGGCAGTCTCCAGTTTCCAAATGGCATTGGGATCAAAACGCAATGGGACTTCCGGACCAAATGCCTGAAATAAAGCCAGCATAGCATCCGTTTCTTCCCGCGGTGAAAAGGCACCACCCTTAAGCTTAATGGATGTAAAACCAAATTCTTTACACATCGCTATAGCCTGTGCGACCACTTCTGAAGGATTCAAGGCGCTTTTTTGACGCGCAGCGTCCCAGCCGGTTGCTGTTGGATCTGTACTATTGCCCAACTCACCGCCTGCTCCTTCGTACTTATAAAATAAATAAGCTGCAAACGGCACCGCCTCCCTCATTTTACCACCTAAAAGATCCACCACTGGCATCTCACAAACTTTACCGATGATATCCATGCAGGCTACCTCTACAGCACTGAATATATGGACAAGTTTTCGCTGATCCCATGGGGCCAGGCCTCTATCCAATGTCGATTCTACCCCAAATTTTTGAGTAAGGATCTGTTTGATTTTATTGAGATTGAATACCTCTTCTCCGATCAAAATATTTCTTGCTTCTGCTAAGGCCAGGTCGATATCTCTGTTGCCGGGTATTTCGCTGATGCCGGTGATGCCATCGTGGGTGATGATCTCCAGTACGGTTCTCAAAGCATAAGGAGCATGCACGCCTGCTGAGTTCAATAAAGGTGGGTCTACCGTGGCTATTGGCGTAATATGGATATCCTTTATTATAGGACTATTGACTACTGGGATCATGTTCTGTTAGTTTAATGCGATAAGTTTTTCCAAATATAAAACTTTCATCAGGCATTAATCACTGAACTATTACAAAGAGAGACTGCTGATCTCCATTTTTAAAGAAAGCAGGTTACATTTTATCCTAAAATTCTACAATTCATCTCCACATCTGCCATTGAAGGAAAAATGAATCTCCAATTGGTTAACGTAGTTAAAAAATTTTCATTTTTCAATTGCGAATTTGTTTGACCAATCATTCAAATACCATGTTGCAAGGTCAGACACTTTCTTCACTCACAGCCTGTATGATCGCTTTGATATAGCCATAGCAAAAAGCAAAGGATTGGCTGTTGGCATTTGGGTCGCTATGGTAGGGCACATGATCCGGCATCACCATACCATCATATCCGACATCGCGCAAGGCTCTGATACATTTGATATAATTGAGCACACCATTATCAGGATATACTTCCTGGAAATTATTGTATCCGCCTTTGATATTGCGCAGATGCACATTAAATATTTGGTTGCGATCACCTACCCACTTAATGATCGGTAATATCTCTACAG
Organism: Saprospiraceae bacterium; assembly: GCA_016709995.1. NCBI lineage: Bacteria > Pseudomonadati > Bacteroidota > Saprospiria > Saprospirales > Saprospiraceae > Saprospiraceae bacterium. The sequence goes on along the minus strand of JADJLQ010000003.1, from coordinate 230,718 downwards.
CAGGATCATTAAGCCCTTCAGCGATGGATCCGATACAAAAATTAAACCCATGATAAGGGCTGTTACTCAATTGGGCAAATCGCTTAATACCTTTAAACACATCCGGGCTATTCCATCGCATGATACCTTTGTAAGCATGGGGTATGGGAGGGTCTGCGATATGATTGGCCAGTTTGACTTTGTATTCTTCTGCTACCGGTAGGACACGCTCAAGCATATAGGATATCCTGTCGAATATCTCTTCTATCCCCACATCACCAGCGATTGTTTTTCCGCCAGGGCTTTTTAGGGCTTCCTGGTAGTTCCAGGTGCTGTACTCCGCATTTCCTCGTTTTAAATCACGAGTACGACTGGTCCTTTCTACTTTTAAAATCGTGGTATTATAATTCAATACTTTGATCCCGGTCCTGGCAGCCACGGTGATCATTTGTTGAAGGATTTCAATCTCCCGGTCTCTTTCAGGACTTTTGCCTAACATGATATTGGGATATACCTGTTTATCTATACCAGAGGAACTTAATGGCCAGTGATAAGCATCCAGGCTGATGCCATACTTCTCACAAGCTTCCTTTTTTCTAAGCGAATCCTCCAGGTCCCAGCCTTTGCCAGGGACAGTCGCAGGAGCATCCCCATCAATATGATACACCCCGCACCTGCTCTTTAACATTAGGTTTTCTTCGCTTATGCCACCTGATTGGCAACCTACCTTCATCAAGACCTTTTTTACAGGTTTGATTGATGCAGAAGCTGATGGATTAAAAACTGAAGTGCCGAAGCCCCCGGCAGCCAACGTTCTGAGAAAATTTATCCTTTTCATATCATTAGAGTTTGTACTACATTTAAGGTGAAAATCATACCTATTTCAATTTTTTAATTTTCGATAACCCACAATCACTACACCAAAGGAAAGATTTTAGCTCCAATCATAATCACAATCAGTCCTGTGAGGCCCATGATGGCCAATAAGGGTGTAATGGTTTTCAAGCCTTCTTTTTCGGTCAAATTGCTCAGCCTGCAAATAATCCAAAATCCGGAATCATTCATCCAGGGCACCAGTTTAGAGCCGCATCCTATAGCCAAGCCAATATAAACCGGGTGAAAGCCAAGATCAGTATGCAGTGCCATACCGGATAAAATGCCGGATGCTGTGATCAAAGATACGGTAGCTGATCCCTGGGCAGTGCGCACTACTGCGGCAATCAAAAATGCCAGGGGTATCAAAGCCAACTGATAACCACTCGTCAGATTGGCGATTTTAGCACTGATACCTGTTTGTTGCAACATAGCTCCAAAAGAGCCTCCAGCAGCTGTGATCAAAATAATGCCACCCCCACTCAAAATCGCCGCCTGTACAAATCCTCTCAGCACTTCATTATTGCCTTTACGTTGCCTCACCACCACCCACAGTGCTGCTATCGCCCCCAATAAGATGGCCGTATTTTTATTTCCAACAAATTTTATGATCGGCATAATATTTTGGAAAAAAAATGACTGACCAGAGAGATCTACTTTATTCAAATAAGAGCTGAAAAAAGTATCCGCTCCAATGCAAATCAATGGGATAATCAATGGCAGCAGTGACATGCCCAGTGAAGGTAGCAGGCTAAGGTCCCGGTCTGCTATGTGCTGGATATCGGAGATCTTAGCGTCGACCGAATCCCTTAATTCAATGGGCATCTTTTTATTGACCCATACAGAGAAAAAGTAACCTGCTGTGATAGTAAACATACCTACTATTACCCCACACAGCATCATCATCCCTATAGGAATCTGTAGTTCTGAGATCAGGAATAGTGGTCCGGGTGCTGGTGGTACAAGAGAATTGGCCATGGCGGCACCTGCATAGATACACATGAGGAGCAGAAGGTAGTTTTTACCAAGACGAACCGTCATTGCTTTGACCAAAGGCATCATCAAAAACATCACCGTGTCAAAGAACACTGGTATCCCAATAAAAAAACTACTCACCAGAAATGAAGCCGGCGCTTTCTCTATACCAGTCAATTGCAATATCGATCGGATAATGCGCTCGGCAGCCCCACTCTCCAGCAGGCACTTGCCTATAATAGCTGCCAAAGCAATCATGACTCCTATTTTGCCACAGGTATTTCCAAATTCGGTAGCCACTCTCTCTCCTGTATTAAGCTTAGAAAATTTTAACGCTGACTCAGGGCTCATGCCTTTTGCCAATCCAAATTGTTCAATATTGATGGTCGGAGTCAGCACAGCCACTACAAAAGCAGCCAATATCATCGCTAAAAATGGGTGAAGCTTCAATCCTATAATCCCTCCTATGACTATCACCATACCAATTAAAAGAAGCACAAAAGGATCACCCATCTTTTTTGATTAAACTTTATAAAATATTTTCTTTGTTACATCTAAAATATAAAATGATAACCATAATTAAGAATCAGACCTTAGAATTCCAGTCTCATGGATGAGCCTCTCAATACAACCCTTCCTAAAAGCAGCAACTATCCAGACCAATGGGATAGAAATTATAAATGAATAGCTTAAAATATCAACGAAGCCATTTCTCAAAGTTTGGAAGTGGACAATTAGACATACATATTGATTTTAAGCCTGGATGGAAGTTCAATGATCCTGGAAGTAATTCTTTGTGTCCGGTACATGACACTGTTGAGAGAACCTGGCGACATGTTAACTTTTTTCAACACGATTGTTATGTTCATGCTCGCGTAGCTAGGATAAGACTCCCCGATGGAAGTGTCAGACAGGTAGGCGTTCTCTGGGCTATGGAAGGAAGTAGCTTTACTTTGCTATTTGAAGCGATGAGTATGTTGTTGGTTAAAGAAGGAATGAGTCTGAGTGGTGCAGGTAGAATGGTTGATCAAGATAGTCGTGTGATAGGACGGATCATTGAACGATATGTAGATCAGGCTAAGAAAGAACAAATGTTGGAGCAGGTCGAGGTATTAGGAATTGATGAAGTAAGTATACAGAAGGGCCATCAGTATTTGAGTATTTTAAGTGATAGCAAGCGAAAAAAAGTAGTCGGTGTTGGCTTGGGAAAAGGTAAAGAAGCTGTATTGGAGGGGCTTGAAGAAATGGAAAGCAGAGGATCAAAAGCAGAAGGGGTAAAGTATGCTACCACCGATTTCTCTCCATCGTACATCTCTGCTGTTTTAGAATATATCCCAAATGCAATTCAAATTTATGATCGGTTTCACTTGGAACAACTTCTATCTAAAGCAGTGGATACAGTACGTAAACAAGAACAATCAGAAGCAACGGAACTCAAAAAAACAAAATATTTATGGCTAAGAAATGAACAGACATTAACACCAAAACAACAAGCAAAAATTTATTACTTAAGTATCTGTTTCCCCAAAATTGGAGAGGCTTATAGATTAAAGGAATTATTTAAACAGATATTTGATTATGCCGATCAGTTAGGATCAATACAAGATCTAAAAGAATGGATGAAAATTGCTGCAACATCTAAACTGGTTACAATTCAACAGTTCTTAAACGCATTACGAAGTCATTGGTCTGGAATAACTAACTACTTTAGGAAACACTTTACTAATGCATATGCAGAACAACTCAATTCAACTATTCAATTGATTAAAAGGGTGGCTAGAGGGTATAGAAATATCGATAATTACATTACTATGATCTATTTTAAACTCGGTGGCTTAAATTTTCATACCCACTAAATATGGCAAAGAACCAAATTTATTATATCTGATCGCAGTAATTTTGATAATTGCCTGGGCAATTGGTTTCCTGGGTTATCATGCAGGTGGGTTAGTACACCTATTATTGGTGATAGCGGTTATAGTCATTTTATTACGAATTATAAGAGGTGATAAAGTACTTTGAAAGATACAAATTGACAAGTTTAATCCCAGCATTAGATAACACAATACAGTGCGTAGTCTGTATTGTAAGGTTTAGTAAGATTGCAGGGGCTCAAAAGTCCCTGTAATTTCTTTTTGTTGTAAAATTCTATTTATGAAAAGTTTAGGAAAAACAATATTTATTCTCGGTCTGCTTTTTGCTCTGTTTGCAGGATTCAAATATGTCACAAAAACAAAAGTAGTGGATATCGGCCCTGTAGAGATCACCAAAGACAAAACACACCGCATGGACTGGTCACCCTACCTTGGCGTAGGATTGATGTTGATTGGAGGTGTCCTGGTTCTGCTTAGCGCTAAGCAACCATCCAATTGAATCCTTGGTTGCCAACTTTCTATCTTATACATAAGCGCACCATATCAATTAGAATCGATTGATAGTTGAATAATCCCTTGACCAAATAACGATCACCTGATTTTGATCATCGATTGTTTATTCCGATTTTAAAGATTGTATTGGATTGGCTGAGGCAGCTTTGAGTGCTTGAAAACTAACAGTTAGCAAAGTGATTAGCAGCGCTCCGATACTCGCTGCAACAAATATCCACCAGGACATATCGGTTCGATAGCTATATTTCTGAAGCCATTCGTTCATAAAATAATATGCGATTGGTGCGGCCAACAAACTAGATATTCCAACCAAGACTACGAATTCCTTACTCAATAATTGCCAAAGATTGAATACGGAGGCCCCTATTACTTTGCGTACACCTATTTCTTTTTTACGCTGTTCTGCCACAAAACTGGAAAGTCCAAACAAACCAAGACAGGAGATAAAAATCGCCAATATGGCTAATATCGAAGCCAATTTTCCCACTGTCACTTCCAATGCGAATTTTTTTCCATATTCCTGATCGACGAATTTGTATTCAAATGGAAAGGCCGGATTGTATTTGTCAAATATAGAAGCGATGGAACTTTCCACTTTACTAAAAGATACCTGGTCCTTAATCCGAAACATTATGTATCCTGCCCAATTCGGATCACATATGAAACGGGCAGCCCTCACTTTTTCATAAGGATTTTCCATAATCGAATTTTCGACTACCCCAATTACCTCCCGTCTTCGACCTCCTTTTTCTGTTAAAATATTGCCAAGTGGATCTTTTAATTGCATTAATTCTTTGGCTGCCTGATTTAAAATTACCTTGTCTGAGTCAGCATCAAAACTGAATGCATTAAAATCTCTTCCTTCCAGCAGCTGCATGCCCAGTGTTTTGAAATAATCGGGACTGACCGCAATATTTACAATGGAGACTTTGTCGTCCCCTACACTACCGGGATACTGTTCGATAACAGAATTGGAGTGTGTAGTGTAAACAGGGCTTGAAGATTTTGTAACAGATTCCACAATACCGGTGGATAACAATTCGTTTTTCAACACTTCGTAGTTTTTAATCAGATCCTCCTTCATATCTACCACGAGGACACCTGCTCCATTGTAACCAGTCGGCCTGCTTTTGGTGTATTGAATTTGCTTATAAATAGTCAGTGTACTAATAATAAGCCCGATGGATGCGACAAACTGGACCACCACCAATACCCTTCTGGGGCTGATGGCTGTGCCGGGGGATATAAATTTACCTTTTAAGGCTTTTATACTCGAAATAGATGATAAGTAAAAAGAAGGATAACTGCCGGCCATCAGACCTGTACCCAGCACCACCAGGATGACAACCATCCAAAAGCCCGGACTTTGAACAGGAATGCTAACGCCTACCTGGAGTATGGTATTAAACGCTGGCAGCAGAATCATCAAAATTAAAATTGAAACTACCATTGCAATGGAAGACATGAAAACAGCCTCTACTAAAAACTGGCCTATAAGTTGATGTCTTAGAGAACCAATGGCTTTCCTTACCCCGATTTCTTTTGCTTTCTTAATACTTTGAGCAGTACTCAGGTTCATAAAATTAATGCAGGCAAGCAATAATACCAGTATACCAATGATACCAAACATCCGCACATAAACAATGCGGCCTGCACTGGCTTCCCAATTGTCAAATTCATTATAAAGGCGCCACTGAGACATCGGGTACAGGCCTACTTCGTTCTTAGTCTCTTTATAATTTGTCTGTATTAAATTCCTTATTTTAGGCAAAACCTGATCTTTCCCGGCCCCGGCCATCAATTCCACATAAGTAATACAGGAGTAACTACCCCAATCATTTTTAGCATATTGCACCCAGGGCTCCTGGTTTTCAAAATGCTGGTAAGCCATAAAATAATCGCGCTCCCCAAAGTAGGTATCATTAGAAATATCCTCTATGATGCCGGTTATCTTTAATTCGTCTGCATTATTCCACTTCACATACTGTCCTACGACATCCTGATGGCCAAACAAATCCTGTGCCGTACCTTTTGTAAGGACTATGGCTTCCGGGTCATTTAAAGCGGTATTAGGGTCTCCTTGCAGAAATTTAAATCGGAATATTTTAAAAAAATCTTTGGATACCTCCGTACCATTTCTAATCAGTTTTTTATCCTTTACCATTAGTCCATTATTGCCACCCCAATTGACGATTGCCGAATATTTAACTTCAGGGATTTGGTCCTTGCACGCTACATACAGCGGCAAAGGAGTAGCATGCGTAGTATATTTAAATCCTGACTTGCTGTCTATTCCATTGGTAACCACGTTATAGATTTGATCCATATTGGCATGTTCTCTTCCGAAACTATATTCAAACCGGATCCACAGACCTATGAGCATAGCTACTGCCAGGCCCACTGCAAGACCTGTAATATTAATCGCTGTATACCCTCTGTTTTTTACCAGGTTCCTCCAGGCGATTTTTAAATAATTCGTAAACATATTTTTTAGATTTATGAATCAGCTTTCAGAGATTGTAGCTGATTATTGACTTTTTTGATTCAGATTTTGATTCACTTTTTATTCAATGTGCTTGTCGAAATTGAGCATAACGTATTGCGGCTGAGCCTGTCAAAGCTATTCGGTTCTTAATGCCTGTATAGGATTAGCAATGGCTGCTTTTACAGCCTGGTACCCAACAGTGACCATGGTAATGACCAGGATTAATGCAAAAGAAATAACAAAAATATACGGTCCTATCTCCACTTTATAGACAAATCCTTCCAGCCATTTATTCATAGCCCACCAGCCAAGCGGAAAAGCAATGATGACTGCTATAAGAGCCAGCTTCATAAAATCTTTAGACAATAAATACACTACCGATGATATGCTGGCACCCAATACTTTTCTTATACTCATTTCTTTTGCACGGATCTCTGCATTAAAAGTGGCCAGGCCAAACAGTCCGAGGCAAGAAATCAGGATCGCTAAACCTGCAAAATATTTTGATAAGGTGGAGACTCTTTGTTCAGCCAGGTACAATGCCTGATATCGTTCATCGAGAAATGCATAATTAAATGGATACCCGGCATTGTATTCTTTGTAAAGATTTTCAATCTGAGCCAAAGTATTTTTTTCACTACCCGACTTTATTTTTACCATAAACTGCGATGTTTCTTCGGGTGCATAACGGAAGACCATCGGCGGGATCACCTCATGAATTGATTGTAAATGAAAGTCCTTCACTACACCAACTATCGTATACGATTTGTTCCACATGGTGATTGGGGTTCCAATTGGATCTTGTAGATTCATGGCCTTGATCGCTGTTTCGTTAAATATCAGTTTATTGCTGTCAGCACCAAATTTTTCTGAGAAGCTTCGGCCTTCTTTCATTTCTATATTCAACGTTTCTAACAGCCCTATATCCACAGATCTATCAGAAAAATTGGTAACATTGTTTGCTGGTTTACCGGGCCAACTTATACCATAGGTCGTGGAATTGTCATTTGAAGATGCTACTCCACCGTTTAAGGCTGAGGCATGAATGACTCCGGGAAGCATCCGAAGTTTTTGCAGGAAGGAAGAAGCGTTTTCGACAAGATTTGCCTCACGATCAAAATATACCACATTATCTTTATCATAGCCAAGATTCATGTTTTGAATCAATTTCATTTGCTGGTAAATAACCGCCACAGCAATGATTAATAAAAGAGAGACTGCAAATTGAAATACTACCAGGCCCTTTCTGGCTAATAATTCACCCAGCGAATTTTTTAGTTTTCCTTTAAAAATGGATATCACATTAAATCCGGATAAATACAGCGCAGGATAACTACCTGACACCAGGCCGGTGAATACAGTGGCTCCGGTTAATAAAAGTAAGTTGTTTGTATTAAGATGTAATGATAAATCTTTGCCGGTGATCTCATTAAATGGTGGCAGGAATAATTGAACCATCACAACTGCAGCGAGTAATGAAAAAATACTGATCATCACAGACTCTGCCAGGAACTGACCGATCAATGCTACCCGGGTAGATCCTACTGCCTTCTTAATCCCCACCTCTTTTTGCCTTCTACTTGCTTTGGCAGTAGAAAGATTCATAAAATTGATGCAGGCGATCAATAAAATAAAAAAAGCAATGAGAGAGAATAACCTGACATACCCTATTCTGCCCCCGGCCAATACCCCGTTTTCATATTTCCCATACAGATATCCACTGGAATACGGCCTTACAAATAATGAAAATAAATTGTCTTTATGGTAAGTCTTGAGAAAGTCTTTGATTTTAGCATTAAAAGCGTCTACATTGGTCCCTGCTTTGAGCTGGAGAAAAGTATTTGTTCCTTCATTGTACCACTTGGTAAAATTGGGCACGAGTTCGAATAGCGATTCTTTTGTCATGACAAAGTCAAACTTTTGTGTGCTTTGATCAGGCACATCTGCCATGATTCCACTGACCTGTGCAGTATATTTCCTGCCTAATGCTTCCCACTCAATGCGTTTACCGATTGGATCCTCTCCGGCTTTATACATCGCTTTGGCCAGGCTGCTGGAGATTACGACAGCGTTTTTATCCTTCAACACCTCGTTAGGAAGACCTGAGTTTAATTTATAAGAAAACATATTGAAAAACTCTTGATCTGCCCACACACCGCCGGCTTTGGTCACTTTACCGTCGTCGGTTTTGAAGTTGATAGTATATCCTTCATTTACCAGGGAAAAAAAAGTGGTGGCCCGCTCGATTTCCGGCAAATCTTTAGCCATGGTTTCGGCTAAGAGCCCCTGTGTATGCGGTTTTACGAAGATCTTATCATTCTCCTTGCTGACTTCCATGACCTGATACAATTGCGCATCGTTGACATGAAATTTGTCCATACCTCTTTCGTCAGAAACCCATAAAAAGATCAGTATAGTGCAAGCAAGACCGGTAGAAAGTCCAAGCAAATTGATAAAAAAGGAACCCGAATGTCTGATAATATTTCTGAAAGCAATCAGTATGTAATGGTTGATCATGGCAATAGTTTATTCATTCCGTTTAAAGAAATCATCAACCATACCAAAAGCGCAACTCGTTGACCTTCTGCTGTTTATTCAATACGGCTATATGTTTAAGTGTACGAAAACGTACAATAAATGAATCAAAATAGAAGCAAACCAATAATGTTAGAAAAAGTAGTACCTATGGCAGTTCATTCAGTAAATAATAGATACGGAGCAATGACTAACATGCTCCTTAGTCGATAGTCTAACTTATTAGCTGCGTGCTCTATCGAATCATCAAAATGATAATACCGGGTAGAATTTGAACATTCAAGAGACCAATTACTTTGCTCCCAATTGTTTCAAATATTTCTCTGAATTTGCTTTAGTTCCGGCAGGAGGGTTTAATGAAAGTGATTTTTTAAAATTTTTTATCGCATTTTCTTTATCACCCTTTAGAGCATAAGCTTCCCCTAAGCTGTCCCAGCCATTGGCAGAGGTAGGATATTTTTGAGTATTCAGTATAAAGATTTCTACGGCTTTATCTAGTCTTTGTTCGTTTATTAGTTGGTAACCATAATTATTCAAATCGTTTTCAGTAGCAAATGGTAAAGCATCTGCCATGATTTTGTCAGCCTCTTCCTTTTTGCCTAAGGCTTTTAATAAACCAGATCGGGTGTTAAGCGTATTAAAACTTTTATTTTGCGAAACGGCCTTTTCATTCCATACCAAGGCAGTCTCCAAATTTACTTTTTCATTGAGCGCATAATGAGCGGCACTCTCGAATCCCTGCCAGCTAAATCCCGTAGGACCTTTTAATTCTTCCGCTGCATTGGCCATGACAATATCATTTACTGCGAATTCTATTTTTACAGGAAATTGTTTATTCTCCCAGTTAAGCACCAGGTCACCAGTGTTTTTGGACAGGTTGATAAAATCATACGTAAGGATTGCTGTAGCAGTATGATCTTTAACTGAAATTTTAGCATGCATCTGGTCATGCGCAGGGTCATACCAAAAACTACCCCAGGACCGATAATCTTTTGATAAAATTACTTCGCCCGTGTTATCCTGATTTATTACAAAAAACAAACCATAGATGCCTTTCGGAACCGGTTGTCCTTCTACCCTGACATCATGTGAAAATTCGATGGTCGTATTTTCATTGGCTCCAGCCCTCCAGGGAGCCGGATTTTTAGCGCCAAAATTTTGAACGTTGTAACCATAAGGCACGAGTTTACCCCAAATTTCTCTGCCTTTGACAGCGGGTCTTGAATAATTAATCTTTACTTCTGAAATACCGATGGTCTGGGAGACAGCAGCTGCAGGACTCGCCGCTCTCGGAGCCGTAATGTTTTGTCCGGTTACAAGCGATGAAAACAGGACAATTAGTGAGGTACAAAGCGCCAGGGTTGAATATTTGATTTTTACGAAAGTCATATTACATTGATTTAGGAATGTCCTGCAAATTAGTACTCCCTTCGATACAAATTATAACCCCATATGGGTGATTTTGAAACCTGCCGACTGTATCAGGATCGTCTTTTTCAAAACTGCAAAACAACTCCACTCATAAAATCCAATTTATTATTTACCTGTATATTCGTGATCTGATCACCAAAATCAGCTCTCCCGGAACCCACTGAAGTTCTCAGGTGAATGTCAGTACCCAAAGGAAATTTAAACCCTCCACCATAACGTAACATACCCTGTTTATCTTTCTGCTTGTATGAACCAAAACTGTCGATAATGGTCACATCAAATTGTCTTTTTATTTCATTGGTGTACACATAAACCAATGAATTCTTGTCAGATCCTATGACCAATCCTATAATACCACCCAAAGACCGTTGCGTATGATTTCGATATTGAACATTAATTCCTTGAGTCGGATCATCATACTCCAGGTTACCCCGGACAATTCCAAAACTTATCTCCGGTCCCAATACTAATCTTTTATTACAAACCTGAAACCGATAGCCCACATTCAAATCCAAAGTTGGGCGCGTATCCCTGGCCAGTAGATCTTTACCATTGACCAGCGAACCGCCAACGACATTTTGGAGTCCTACAGTCAGTCCGAAATACAGGCCATCAAATTTTTGTGCCAGTAAACCGGAGTCGGAAAATACTACACCAAAATAAATCAATGGACAAATTATCCTGCTTAATAACTTCATTGGTTGCAAAATTTACTTATAAGCATGTACCCTACCCTTTGCCAGACAATAATACCTTCACTCAGCCCGCAAAGAACGTACAGGGTTGAGCAAAGCGGCTCTAAATGACTGAACAAATACAATGATCATAGCTGAAAGTAGAATTACTATGCCGGTACCAATAAAAAGCCAAATATTAATATCCATCCTGTATTCAAATCCCATCAACCAACGATGGATTAAGTACCATGACAATGGAAAAGCAAAACAAATCGCCAGGCCTAGGATCCATAAAAAATCTGTAGACATCAGTCCAATAATGCTCTGTGTGGATGCTCCTAACACCTTTCTTATACCGATCTCCTTAATTCGTTGTTGAATGGTAAATGTCGCTAACCCTAATAATCCAATACAAGCTATGAATATGGCAAAAACAGAAAAAATGAGACTGACCGTTCCAATCCTTTGTTCGGATCTATAAAGCTGATTATACCGCTCGTCCATAAAATTGTATTCAAAAGGTATACCCGGAGCAAGTGATGCCCAAAGTTTACCAATCTTAAGGATGGTAGATGCTACATCCCTGGTGCCTATCCGAATGCTAATATATTGAAGCCCGCCGCCATTATAAATAGCCAAAGGCTCTATGCGGTGCTGCAAGGACATAAAATTAAAATCCTTCATGACCCCTAAAATATGATACTCTGTTATCCGGCCCTCATCTCCTGGTCTGCCCAATATTTTACCAATCACATCCACCTTGGGATGTCCAAATGACTTGGCAAGTGCTTCATTGATAACTACACCCAGGCTATCGCTTCGAATACTTTTATCAAAACTCCTTCCAGCTACTATATCAAATTCCATGGTATGGATAAAGTCCCTGTCAGCACTCCAGTTATTAGACAAAATTGAATTGTCAGCAGTTGCTACTCGTCCGGCAATAATGGCCGAAGTATTCCGATCGGTAGACGCTGGGAGAAAATTACTCACCCCACTCGATAGGATGTCAGGCAATTCAGCTAATTGATCTTTAAAAGCTGTGGCATTTTTTCCAATCAGATAAAAATTATTAATGATCAGAACCTGATCTTTATTAAATCCAAGTTTTTTGTTTTGCATAAACTTTAACTGCTGATAGATCGTGATGGATCCTATCACCAACACGATAGAGATTAAAAATTGAAAGACCACCAACCCACCTCGAATCAGACTTTTCTGTGACCTTAGGACTAACCCTTTCAGCACTTTCACTGGTTGCAGACCTGATAAATATAATGCAGGATATATTCCAGCCAGTAATCCGGTAATCACAGTAATAAAAAGGAAAGGCAGCCATATCGAAGGCTGTAAGATCATTCCAAATGAAAATGATTTGCCCGACATCTGATTAAACAAAGGCATGACTATCCACATTAAGCCCAATCCTATGAAGGCTGCCAATAGGCTTAACAATAGGCTTTCAGAAAGGAACTGAGCTGCCAACGCGCTTTTCATCGCACCTATAGCTTTGCGCACACCTACCTCACGCGCCCGCAGGGTTGCGCGTGCAGTAGAAAGGTTTATAAAATTGATACAAGCCAAAAATAAAATCACCAGTCCGATTATACTAAATGCATATACCTGCGCAATACTTCCGGCTGGCATAAATTCTTCGTCGAAATGGCTGTATAAATGTATTTTCTGCACCGGGAAGAGTTGTACGCGCGCAAAATTGCCCTGCTTAATAAATTCGTCCCAGGACATATTGAGGTATCGCTTTACTTCCAAAGTAAATTTTTCTACAAATACCTGGTTCATTTTTGCAGACAAATCATTGACCGCTACTCCATCTTTCAATAGAAAATATGTATGATAGTTCGTACTTCCCCAATCAACATCATAGCTATCCTTTTGATCTAACATAGGCAATAACATATCAAAGTGGAAATGACTATTTTTAGGTAAATCTTCTATAATTGCCCCAACCTGATACAAATTCGAATTTTCCAATAAAAGTGATTTTCCAATTGGGCTTTCCAGGCTGATACCTGTTTTATAACCAAAATATTTTTTCGCCTCAGAAACATTGATTACAATTTTACCCGACTGAGACAGCGTGTTTTTTATATTTCCTTCCAACACGTGCACTGAAAACAAATCTCCAAATGTACTATCCACACTAGCGACACTGGTTTCCCGAAATGCGTGTTCATCATAAGACACCGTATAATCACCATGCCCGGTATAGATCCTGCAGCTCGATTTTACTTCAGGAAAAATCTCCGAAAATAATGGACCTGCCGGACAGGGTACTGCACTGGTATTAGCCTCCTGGTCTCCCAGTTTGGCAATAAAATTGAGTCGGTATAATTGATCAATATTCTTGTGATATCGATCATAACTCAATTCATCCTTTACGTAAAGAAATATAAAAAATACTGCAATCAGGCCCAGCCCCAAACCGACCATATTGATGAACGAGTAGAATGGATGTTTGAGGAGATTGCGCCAGGCTGTCTTGAAATAATTGCTATACATATCTAAATTTATTGTAGAATCACCGAGTAGAATTCAGATAGATCTGAGTCTATTAGCTGATATCTGATGCTTACATATTATTCAGTTCTCAGACTTTTAATAGGATTGGCTACTGCAGCGCGAATAGCCTGGATACTCACAGTAAGCATCGCCACAGATAGGGCACTAGCCCCTGCCAGAGCAAACATCCACCATTTTATATGGATCCTATAGTAAAAATCACTTAACCAGGCATTCATTGATATCCAAATCAGCGGAATCGCGATTAAAAATGCGAGAAAAATCATTTTTACAAACTTTCCGGATAGAATCAAAATGATATCAGCTACTGACGCCCCCAATACTTTTCGTACACTTAGTTCTTTCATCCTTTGTTTAGCAGCGAAAGCAGACAAACCAAACAGTCCCAGGCAAGCCAATAAAATAGATATGCCTGAAAAAATATTAAAAACTTTGGCTACCCTGTTCTCTGCATCATATAATTTAGAAAAATCTTCGTCCATAAAATGATATTCGAAAGGCCGATGTGCGGCAAGGGTCTTCCATTTATTTCCCAAAAATGAAATAGTGCCTGCCAAGTCTGCTCCACTTATTTTAATCATCATCGTACTCCCCCAGGTGCTCGGAAATAAAACAAGAGGCTCGATGGTATTGTGAAGCGATGTAAAATGAAAATCCCGCACTACTGCTTTGACCTCACCGGGCCGACCATCGCCCAAATACATTTTTTTGCCTACAGCTTCTTCGGTAGTCCACCCCAATGCCTTGACAGCAGCTTCATTAAGTACAAAATGAAAATAATTATCCTTGTAATCTTCTTTGCTCACATCTACCATATCCTGATGATGGAGATCACTGCCGGCTATGATTTCCAATCCATTGGTTTTAATATAATCTTCGTCGATATTATTCCCCCGGGTATTGATAGACTGATCGATGGTCTGATCGCCACGACTCATCACGTATCCTCCCGGTATATGCACCGGGCTAAAATTGGCTTTAGTGACACTGAGTACATTTGGATTCGATTTTAATTCCGTTTTGATCAGATCTATCTTATCCAGCATTTTTTGGTCTATCCGAGTAATGATCACATGGTCGCGCTCATAACCAAGCTTTTTATTTTGAATATAACGCATTTGGCTTCCAATGATGGTGGTTGAAGCAATCAAAAATACAGATATCACAAATTGAAACACAATCAATGAATGTCTCAGCCAGGTGCCGGAGCTACTATTTTTAAAAGCCCCTTTTAATACTTTAATAGGTTGGAAGTCTGATAATATAAGCGCTGGATAACTACCAGCAAATAATGAAATTAATATGACGATACCTGCCATGACCAGTAAGATGCCAGGACGACCCAAATCTGAAAAATGCAATTGCTTGCCAACGAGTTCATTAAAAGAGGACAATACCAGTGCGACCAGTCCCAAGCTAATAATGCCAGCGATCATCGTAATCAAAAATGATTCACTAATAAACTGGGCAAATAATTGATATCGCATAGCGCCGGCCACTTTCCTGATACCTACTTCCCTTGCTCGTTCTATAGATCGGGCAGTGCTCAGATTAATATAAGTAAAACAAGCTATGATCAATACCAGCAGTGCTATACCGGCGATAATATAGATATACCTGATATTACTGTTAGGTACCATGGCATCATATTCTGAATATAAATGGACCCTGCAAAATGGTTCAAAAATATAATTGATATATGCCCCCGGCTCTTGGGTGTCCATCTCACCTTTCATAAAAGGGCCAATTTTTTGCTGCAATCCATCAATCGAGGAGGCATCTCTAAATAACAGATAGGTAGTATAGTTAGCCTCAAAATAGGATTCCTCCTGAGCAGGTCCCAGGGATGAAAAGGACGCTAAAAAGTCATATCTTATCTGAGAATTGGAAGGGCAATCCTCAGAAACACCTATCACGGTATAATTCATCTGATCACTTCCTACTTTTAGCACTTTTCCTATAGGATCTTCCTGACCAAAATATTTTAAGGCCGTAGATTGGGTAATCACGACTTGATACGGTTCAGTCAATACCTGCCTAATACCTCCGCGCAGCAATTGAAAATTAAATATGCTAAAAAAAGAAGAATCAGAATACACAAAACCTTCTTCATTAAACAGACGATCTTTGTACAATACTATCCTCGATGCGTCATATATCCTCACACCATCAATCACTTCAGGAAAGTTCTTTTTGAAAGAAGGCAATACTTTGGTGCTGGTAAAATTGCCACTGGTCACCTCACTACCCCCAAAACTGTACTGCATAATCACCCTGGCGATACGATCACCTTTCAGCTGAAACCTATCAAAACTTAAATCATGCTGCATATACAATACCATCAGCATCACACAGGTGAATCCCACGGAGAGTCCTATCAAATTGATAACTGAGGCGGAAAGATTTTTGGTCAAACTACGCCATGCTATTTTGTAGTAACTTCTAAGCATACACCAAGGAGGGGGAATATAGCTTTAGGGTTGCATCTCTAACATCCATTTTTCACCACTATTCAGTCTTCAAGGACCTGACAGGATTCATCATACTCGCCTTGACAGAATCCCATCCCACCGTAAACAAAGCTATGCCTATGGTGATAAACGCAGTCAGTACAAAGATCCCAATTTGGAGATCAATGCGGTATGGATAATTGGCCAACCACTTATGGGCAGCATAATAGGCCAGAGGAAAAGAAAATAAAAAAGAAACACTTACCAGCTTCAAAAAATCCTTAGTCAATAACTGTACAATACTGGCCACTGATGCCCCCAATACTTTGCGCACACCTATTTCTTTGTTCCTTTTCTCTGTCGAAAGTGATGCTAGACCAAATAATCCTATGCAGGAAATAAAAATGGTAAGTATGGAACTATAAAGGATGATTTGTTTCCACTTTGCCTCCGAAGCATACTTAGTGCGATTTTCAGCATCCATAAAACGATAAGAATAGGCATTGATTGGGAATATGGATTTATAGGTATCAGCTATGTATTTTAAGCTCAAGGTCTCTGACCCAGGTTTGATCTTAATATTGGCCATTCCATACCTGTTACCCGCTCTCATAGTAAATAGTTGGGGCTTTATCTTTTGAGAGAGGTCACTAAAATGATAATCTTTGACCACCCCAACCACAGAATATTTTTCATTTCTATACCAAAAATCCACAATTTGATTTAATGGATCTTTCCAACCAGCTTCCTTTACAAAAGATTCGTTAACCAACACTGAATGCGAAGAATCAGAAGGGAAATTGCGATCAAAATTTCTACCCTCTATTACCTGTAATTTAAACATGGGAACATAATCTTCATCAACTGTTTCATATTTAATTTCAATTTTTTGTTCCCCATTCACTTTCGCTACAGTCTCCCAAAATCCACCATTTTTCAGTCCAACGGACTCAATGATGGGATGCTTCAAAAGTTCTTGTTTGAATACATTTGCTTTTTCTCGTGACATACTCCCGTTGACCATGACCACATTTTTATCATCGTAACCCAGATTGGTATTCACCAGGTATTTAAATTGAAGATAGATCACGATAGTCCCGATGATTAAAAATGACGCCAGACCAAATTGTAATATGACCAGGCTTTTTTGAAGCAAAAAATTTCCAGCCAGTTTAAATCTTCCATATAAAGTATCCACCGGGCTAAATCCACTCATCATGACGGCAGGATAAAACCCTGCGATCAATCCAGTGATAAAAAACATTAAAATATATAGACCTACCAATTTAAAATCCATCAAATAACTGAATGAAAGCGCTTTGTTGGCCAGGTGATTAAATGTAGGCAATAAAGCGACAGCCAACAATATGGCCAAGCCAAATGCGATGAAACAAAGTAAAAATGACTCTCCCATGAACTGCCACATCAACTGGCCTCTATCAGATCCAATGACCTTTCTGACTCCGATCTCTTTGGCCCTTTTTAAAGATCGGGCAATAGATAGGTTGATAAAATTGATGCAGGCTATCAACAATATGAAGATGGCTATACCTGAGAGAATATAGGAATACATAGGGTTACTATCATCTACTAAACCATTGCTGGCTCCGAACTCCCTGCTAAGATGCATGTCTGTGACAGGCTGTAAAAAATAGCCAGCTGTTTCATTGATGCCATATTCTTCCATCATTTTTTCTTGAGCTACTTTGGACTCAGATTCATAGACTTGCTTCATTTTGGCTTCTACAGTTTTAATATTGGCTCCCGGAATCAGTGTAACAAACGAGTTCTGAAAAAAATTGAACCAATTTTCATCATTTTGTAATTCAGCCGTAGATACCGTCTTTTTCATCAAAAAATCAAATTTGATACTAGAGTTTTGAGGGCATTTCCGACTCACAGCAGAAATCGAGTATGGCATAAATTGATCATCTACTTTCACTTCCAGCGTTTTGCCTACCACATCAGTAGAATTAAAGAATTTCTTTGCCATTTCTTCTGAGACTACAATAGATTTCGGAGCTTGAAGACAAGTAGCAGCATCTCCAGCCCGAAGTGGAAATGAGAAAACATTAAAAAAATTAGAATCCACTGATAAATTTTCATAGCTATTTATTTCCATCCCATGCCGGATATCCACTGACTCACTTTGAATCCTGACAAAAGATTTCATTTCAGGTATACTATTTGCAAATCTCGGACCTTGGAGATCTCCCGTGTTGCCATCAGTACTTTTTAAACTCCCATCCGGGTTATACCATCTGGTTACGATCCGATATAGTTCATTATTCACATGAAAGCGGTCATAGCTCAACTCATCCTTGGCATACAAAATGATAAGTATAGCGCAAGCCAGGCCAAGCATGAGTCCGGCAATATTGATAAATGAAAAAACCTTGTTTTTCCAAAGATTTCGTATCGCGATGGTGATATAATTTTTAAGCATAATTGCCAGTTTTTAAAATTGAGCTTGTTGAATTGTTGTAGTAGAGATTGTCGAAGTTATTCAGTTCTTAAAGATTTAATCGGATTGGCCACAGCTGCCTTGATAGTCTGAAAGCTCACCGTGGCAAAAGCTATGAATAATGAGGTCAAACCAGCCAGGAAAAACATCCACCAATCCATACTGACCTGATATGCAAAGCTCATAAGCCATTGACGCATCAGCATGTATCCAACAGGAAGTGCGATAAAAATCGAAATACCTACCAGCTTTAAAAAATCTTTTGACAACATACCAACCAATCCTGGCACGCCGGCACCTAATACCTTCCGAACACCGATTTCCTTTACTTTTTGTTCTGTAGAAAATGCGGCCAGACCGAATAATCCGAGACACGCGACGAAGATACCTATTACAGTAAATGCCTTGACGACCTGGCCCGATTTGGTTTCCTTTTCATAATTTTTCTGAAAGTCTTGATCAAGGAAAGAATACTCAAAAGGGGAGTTGGGATTGATTCCGCTCCAAATCGTTTTTACCTGAGAGATTAATTTTGAAAAATCCCGGGTATTGATATTCACGATCATATAACTACTGGGTGAGCCAAAAAAGGGTGAAATAGTCAGACCGATCGGCTTGATGGTTGTGTGCAAGCTTTGATAGTTATAATCTTTCATGACGCCGAGGATATTCATTTCCACGATCTCATTGTGAAAATCATAGGTGGCCTTCTTGCCTACTGCTGTCTCAGGAGTGTAACCCAAATTTTTGACAGCGGTTTCATTTAAAACCAATCCAAGAGTGTCATTAGAAAATTCTTTAGAGAAAGCACGACCATAAAGAAGTGTAAATCCCAGCGTTTTAAAATAACCTTCATCCACATTGACCATCTGAATGTCTACATTGTCCTCTATTGTCTTGCCTTCACCATAAAACAACATATCCTGCAGTTGTTCAATGCCAGGATATGCAGCTCCACGACCGATAGATTGTACTACCGGGTTGCTTTCAATAGCTACACGAAGGGACTGGTAGCTGCGATCCGACTCTTGAGTCTGTAGCGGAAGAATTAATTTTTGCGATTTATCGAATCCAAGCGAGTAATTGCTGAGATACCTCATTTGACCGTTGATAAGGATCGCACTAAATATTAATACAGTGGAAATAAAAAATTGAAATACGATTAATCCTTTACGGATGGCGACCACTGAAAAGTTGTTTTTAATTTTACCTTTCAACACTGCTATTGGTTTGAAAGAGGCAAGATAAACAGCGGGGTAAAGCCCTGCCAGCACACCAGTGATTAATGCTAATCCTATAATAACCGCCACCAATCGAGGGTCGTCCAATACAGAAAGATTCTTTTTGGTCCAATGATTAAATAGAGGGGTAACCAATGTAATCAGGATCAAAGTAAGGAACATGGACACGCAGCTCAAAATCACTGATTCACTTAAAAACTGGGCAATGAGATCACTTTTATAGGCACCAACCACCTTGCGCATCCCTACCTCAGCAGCTCGCTTTTCACTGCGGGCAGTACTTAGATTCATAAAATTTATACAGGCCAAAAGCAAAATAAAAAATGCAATGGAAGAAAATACATAGAGATATTTAATATTGCCATTTGGCGCTATTTCAAATGCATAATT
Source organism: Saprospiraceae bacterium (assembly GCA_016709995.1). Lineage (NCBI taxonomy): Bacteria > Pseudomonadati > Bacteroidota > Saprospiria > Saprospirales > Saprospiraceae > Saprospiraceae bacterium. The sequence continues at coordinate 210,290 of JADJLQ010000003.1, read as the reverse complement.
AGAATGCAAATAAATATCTTTCATTGGTTGCACTATTAAAGTTTTGGTAAATCCCATCGCTTTCATATCTTCTCCCATATTGCGATCTACAAACGCTGGCAATTTCCGTTCAAATGTGTGATGATCCGTATTAGCTTTGAGTTTATAATAAGTTACAAACAGATTGTTACTGGCCCAATTGGTTTGATTTTTGGCCCAATCACCAATATCGCCATTATTCATACTCAGAAAGACATGGGCAGGAATATGCGATTTGGCCGAAGTCGTCTTAATTACACCTTTTATAGTATAATCAAATGCTCCAAAAGAAAGCCCCACATTGATAACCTTACCTACCGGATCAAAGGGCCCAAATAATTTCTCTGCTACTTCTTCCTGCAAGATGATAACATTGGGCGCATTTAAAGCCGTTCTTATATCTCCATACTTAAATTCATAAGAAAATAAATCAAAGAAAGTAGAGTCTATGTAGTAACAATTAGTTTCATAAAAGGCATTTTGGGTAGCTGGATTTTTCAACAGCATTTTTTCATTGCCTGGAAACCGGAGCAAACGTGTCACCTCCTCCACTTCCGGAAAATCATTTTTTAAACCCATTGCGGTAGGTGCCGAAGAACCTACAAACTTATCACCTTTGACCTGAGAAATGATGCGGTAGGTGCGCTCTCCGTCCTTATGGTGCCGATCATAGCTGTTTTCATCTATCACGTACATCAGGATCAGGACACACGCTGTCAACCCAATAGCGAGTCCAGTAATATTGATAAACGTAAACCCCTTGTTTTTGAGGATATTTCTCCAGGCGATTTTGAAATAATTTCTAAACATATTTATCTTCTTAATTAGTCATATCAATCGTCCACTCAAGGAATAATTTTAAATTTTAAAAAGGATTTTAGCGGTCCGTGAATAGTGAGAGATCATGGCACTTATAATAATATCATTAAACGTACCACGTGATTTAAATATTGACAATCAATGTGTTAAGTCATAAGTACCAATTTAAAGTGTTCGTTTTTGATACAAATTTGTTCAAAAATGATCCATCTGATTGGTGAATACAAATCATGGCACTGCTTTTGAAAGGTCAAACTTATGTTCAATCTAAAATGGATATTTTCTTTATGAAAGGAAACCTCATCTATCAAACAACCATTTATCATGCTCATACTTCACACGATATATGTCAACAATCTTCCGGCATTTACCTGATCAAATTGTAAATGGGGTCTGGTAAATTCACAAAAAAAATAATTAAAGCATAAAAATAATTTTCGTCCTATCTTAGTTTTTTGATTGGACAAATGGCAGTCGTAAAATTTACCAAGGCATTAAAGCGATTTTTCCCAACTTTAGGTGAGCATAGTACCGAAAGGCGTTCTTTGCCGGAGGTATTACATGAAATAAATTTAAAATATCCCGGGATCCAGACATATATTGTAGATGAACAAGGCAGCCTTCGCAAACATGTGAACATATTTATCAATGGTGATATGATCGATGATCGGGCGAAATTGGCCGATCGGTTTGAGCCGGATAGCGAGATTTACATCGTTCAGGCACTATCCGGAGGCTAAAAAATTTATTTCATTTTTAATCTTAATAATATTTATCCAGGATGAAACAGACCATATTATTGGGCACACGCAAAGGATTTATTGCGTATAATAGAATTGGGGGACAATGGAAATTGGAAAATTTTTCATTTGAAGGAATACCGGTATCCATAGCCTACGCAGACGAAAGAAATAATACCTGGTGGGCTTGTCTAGACCATGGCCATTGGGGAGTCAAACTGCATCGCTCCTTCGATAGAGGTGTTACCTGGGAAGAAGTCACTGCACCAGCTTATGCAGAAGGAGAAGAAGTCAAAGACGGAGTACCGGCGACTACTAAATATATATGGGCCATGAATCATGGTGGCTCCAACCATCCTGATCGGTTATGGCTGGGAACAGACCCGGGCGGCTTATTCGTCAGTAATGATGCAGGTAATAGTTTTCATTTAAATAATTCACTCTGGATGCATCCTACCCGCAAAACCGGTTGGTTTGGAGGGGGCAGAGACAATCCTGGCATACATTCTATAGTACTCGATCCTCGCGATAGTGATCATCTATTCATTGGTATTAGTTGCGCAGGTGTGTTTGAGACGCTGGACGGTGGCGTAACCTGGATCATCAGAAATAAAGGCCTTAAAGCAGAGTTTTTACCAAACCCGGAACAAGAAACAGGTCATGACCCTCATATATTGGTTGCTGCCCCTTCTAACCCGGACATATTATGGCAACAAAACCATTGCGGAATTTTCAGATCAATTGATGGTGGCAAACAATGGCATAATGTAGGTGAAAAAAATGGTCCTGCTAATTTTGGTTTTGCGATTGCGGTAGCAGATGACAATCCTGACCAGGCCTGGGTAGCTCCGGCAACAAGCGATGGAAACCGAATAGCTATTGATGGTGCGTTGTGTATCTGCCGTACGGATGATGGAGGTCAGACATGGCATCAGCAACGAAATGGCCTTCCACAGTCCGGATGTTTTGATATTGTGTATCGGCATGCGCTCGCTACTTCCGGTGATGGACTTGCCTTTGGTACAACTACGGGAAACCTATTTTTCTCAGGTGATAGAGGCGAATCCTGGGAGACCATTAGTCATTTTCTTCCGATGATTCATTCTGTACAGTTCGTCAAGTAAAAAGGTAACTTCTGCCGATTCCAATTATTTTACAAAGAGAATACTATCCACACCCTTCATGGTCGATTTACAGGCTTCCTTCTAAAAAAAGTACATTACCTCATTCAGCTCTGAGGCTTCCGATAGGATTTTTACTGGCTACTTTTATAGTTTGCAGGTAAATCAGTAAAGTAGTGAAACACACCAAAGCACCAAAAGAAAAAATAAAAGGATATAAAGTCATATCTATTCTGTATACATAGGTTTGTAACCACCGGTGCATCAGGATATAAGCTATTGGACTGGCAATTATTCCCGCAAACAACACAATAGTTAAAAACTCACGCACAAATAGCAGCATGATGCCTCCTACAGAAGATCCTAAAACTTTACGGATACCGATTTCTTTAACCCGCCTTTGAATACTCAATCCTATCAAACCGAGTACACCAAGAAAGACTATGATCAAAGCTAATATCGTCGCCGCATAGGAAGCTTTCTTCAATTGTAACTCCGTCAGGTATAGATTGGATAATTTATCATCCATAAAAGAGTACTCAAATGGAGCACCGGGCATCAAAGTATTCCATTTATTCTGAATATTGGTTAAGGAGTTTCCAATATCTCCTGGTTTTAATTTGAATGAAAAAACCCTATAGATTGGATTGAGCGTCACTTGCATAAAAGTGATCGGTTGGATGGCCCGGGTAAATGCACCAAAATTAAAATCTTTGGTTACACCAGCTACTATCACTATCAAAGGATTACCTATCACCCGAAGCTGCCTTCCGACGGCATCCTGTGGACTTTGCCATCCCAGCGCTTTAGATTGGGTTTCATTGATGACAATCAGAGCAGAATCCCGGGGATCTGATTTAGCATAGAAGTCCCCGGCTATCAGCGGTATACCATAGGTAGATATAAAATGTTGATCAGTAGTTAAAAGGCTTGAAGTTACTGCCTGAGAAGAGTCCCGATCTGCTCTATATAAAGTAATATTACCGGAGCTATTGCCATCCAGCACTTCATAAGATAGGGATACATCCTGGATCACCGGCAAAGAAGCAAACTGGGCCCTCAAATCTTGCATTTGTTTAACCCCCTGGGGTGTCCAGTTTCGCGGCAGTTGAGCGGAAACAATAAATGTCTTATCAAAACCCAGATCCTTTTTAAAAAAATAATTTACCTGCTGAGAAATAATAAGGGCACTTATAAACACGATCGCTGCTGTGGCAAATTGAAAAGCCACTAATGACTTTCTCAATATCACCCTTTCACCAACAGTACTCAGCTTGCCTTTGAGCGAATCTACTGATCGCATCGCGGATAATATGAATGCCGGGTATATACCGGCTATCAATCCAACCAATATTACTCCAATAATTAAACTAATCAAAAAAGTGCCTGGCATTTGGTATAGTGCAGGTATCTCTTTTCCCATCACGTTTCTAAAAAATGGTCTAAGCATTTCAGCCAATGCCATTGCGAATACAGCGGCAATCGTAGTCAGCATGATTGACTCTATCAGAAATTGCAAGATCAATTGGTTTCTGAGCCCACCCATCACTTTTCGAATGCCAATCTCCCGGAGCCGTGTAGCCGATCTGCTGACAGAGAGATTTACGAAATTGATCACCGCCATCAACAAAATAAAAAAAGCAATTCCACCTAAAGCATAAATCAATTTTTTCACCAGACCACCAAATGCATCCAGATAATATTCGTTGAGCGGCTTGAGGTAAGTGGTGACATTGGAAGCTACTGCTGGTGATACATTTTGCGTAATCAATTGTTGTATAGGGACAGTCAACTGTTCTGGACTTACTCCGGGTTGCAACTCCAGGTACGAAGGTATATATTGATTGAGCCAGGTCTCCATATCCCGTCCGAAATAATTCAGGTCGGAAGACGATATATAAAATTGATTATCATTGTCCGCAGTGACCCAGGATACAGAATTACGTTTTGGTTTTTTCATCACTCCGGTGATCAGGAAATCATGCCTGGCTCCTGCAAAATTCTCTATAGTGAGACTTTGACCTGCGACATCGGTCCTGCCAAAATATTTCCTGGCCTTTTCATCTGTGATGACCAAGGAGTATGGCCCATCAAAAGCAGTAGTAGGATCACCATCCATCAACTCAAACCCATACATTTTCAGCATGGTACTGTCTCCTATTTGTAAACCTTCCCTGAATGCTTTATCACCCAGGCTTACATTGGAACTGATGCCATCCCATCTGTAATAATTTTTTACCAATGTTGGGTACTGATTATACAAAGCCTTGGCCAATGGCCCAAATGAAGTCAACTCTATTCCCTGGTTTGGATCTTTCCATTTACTCTGAATAATGTATTGCCTTTCAGCATGTAAAAGCGTTCGATTAACATTCCACTCACTCCAAATATAAGAAGCAATAATAAGAGCAAACGCGATTCCTACAGATAAACCCGCGATATTGACGACAGAAAAGAAAGGGTTTTTGATCAGGTTGCGCCAGGCGATTTTAAAGTAATTTGTAAGCATATGTTTTTGATAAAGATTACAGGAATCAGATTAAGAAGTTAGCGATTTATATCTGATTCTAATTCCTCACTCACTCTTCAGACTTTTTACCGGATTAATCATAGCAGCCCTAAAAGATTGAATACCCACAGTAAAAAATGCAACTACCATTGCAGCTATTCCTGCCAACACAAAAACTAACCAGGGTATTTCGATTCGGTAAGCATATCCTTTTAACCATTGACTAACAAAATAATATGCAACAGGTGCAGCAATTGAAAATGAGACTCCGACCAAAATTAAAAATTCTTTAGATAACAAGTTGATGACACTGCCAATACTGGCTCCAAGGACTTTCCTGATTCCTATTTCTTTGGTACGATTTACAGCGGTTAATGCTGCAAGACCAAACAAACCAAGGCAGGCCAGAAAAATAGATAAACCTCCTGCCCATCCAATGATGCTGCTCAGTCGGGCTTCTGATTGATAAAAACGATCCAGGTCTTCATCCAGAAAGCTGTATCTGAATGGCAAAACTGGTTCAATGGCGTTCCAATTATTTTCCAGTTCCTTTAAAGTTTTGGTGAGTTCTCCAGGATGTAACCGGACAAATATCTGGTCCGGCACCGTATAATCTTCAGTATAATGATGAAACATCTGCGGCTTGACTTCCTCCTTAAAAGGTCTGAAGTGAAAATCTTTGATCACCCCGACGATGATAGGCAATGGTTTATTTTCTTTATTTTCATCAAAATATCCTTCCAGTGGTTTCCCAACAGCATCCTGTATGGTCCAACCAAAACTTTTTACAAACTTTTCGTTTACAATTACATAATCACCGTGCATCTGTGCATCAAAATTTTTTCCCGCCAATAGTTCCATGCCCATTACATCTACATAATCGTGATCTACGAAATATTCATATGCGTCTTTTTGTTCCCCCTGGTAATTCCATCCGACCTGGCTCCAGCTAGCACCTTCTCCCAGGCTCATCTCTCCGCTGGCGATATTTTGCACTCCGGACAAGTCCATACCTAATTGCCTAAATCGAGGATAGATGACTTTGCCATTTGCCTGATCCGCATGAACTACAAGAACATTTTCCTTATTAAATCCCGGATCCTGATTACGCATATAATTAAGCTGGCGTACGACGAGCATAGTAGAAATTGCAAGACCAATACTTAATACAAATTGTGTAGTGACAAGAGATTTGGTGAATATATTGGATCCTGACAATCGCAACTTACTTTTAAGCACCTCCAAGGGTTTAAAACCGGATATGACCATAGCGGGGTAAGTACCTGCCAGTAGTCCGGCAATAAGTATCATGGCCAGTGTCAACCAAATGATCTCAGGGTATAAATTGATTGAAAAACGAAGCTGTCGGTCAGCAAGAGCATTAAAATAGGGCAAGCTTATCAAGGCAAGGATGATGCCTATGGCTCCCGAGACTATACTTAGTATCAGTGCTTCCGTAAGAAACTGGCTTACCAATTGTCTGCGACTTCCTCCAATGACCTTTCGTACACCCACTTCTTTTGCTCTACCAGCAGATCGGCCTATGGCCAAGGTAGTAAAATTGATACAGGCTATGATCAGGATACTGGCAGCAATAGTCAATAAAATCCAGATGCTTTTAGGGTCAACCTCTGCAGCACCTTTCCATTTATCCCGCCCCATATGGATTTCCTTGAAAGGCTGCAATTTATAACTCACAGGAGGGCCTTGCCCTTTCCAGACATTTTCTTTCCTCATCTTAGCCTCTTTATCCGGATAGTGGCGACTATAAAATTCTTCCATCTGAGCGGTATTAGTCGCTAACCCATTACCTGGTTGCAAAAGGACAAAGGTTTGCACTGATGCATTATTCCATGAATTTTTAGACCGTATACCTTGTGCTGTCTGATACAATCGGTCAAAGTTGAGTAAAATATCAAATTTAATAGTTGAATTGGAAGGCACATTGACAGCGACCCCGGTCACCTGGTATGATTCAAACTTATCTTCCAGCTTGATGTCCAGTGTTTTTCCAGTTGGATTTTTTTCTCCAAATAATCGAATAGCAGTTTCCTCGGTTAATACCAAATGATGAGGCTGATCTAGTACGACATGTTTATTTCCATATAATAGTGGAAAACTAAATACCTCGAAAAAATTAGAATCTGCAAACGAAATTTTTGCATTTTGCACAATGCCATTACTCCTCACATAACTTTCGTCCCATCCAGACCGCATCCGCACAGTACTCTCTACGCCTGACATTTCTGCAGTCAGTGCAGGTCCTACCGGATAGGGCATATAATTATGAACAGCCTCTTCAGTACGCCCGCCAAAAGGTTGCATCCAATTGACCATTTGATACAGTCGTCCATTATGCTGATGAAATCGATCAAAACTAAATTCATTGACCGCATATAACATAAATAATAATGCGCTAGCCATACCTATACTCAAGCCCAAAACATTGGTGACTGTAAGGCCTTTCTGCTTAAACAAGTTACGAAGGGTGATAAGAAAGTAGTTTTTGAACATATCAAATTACTTAATAGATTTAAACATTTTTATAAGATATAGGCCTGAGTCTGATATCCGATTTTGACTTCTGATTCTGATTCCGTCTCTCACTCACTCCTAAGATTTTTGATAGGATTGGCCAATCCCGCTTTTATAGATTGTACCATCACTGTAGTCAAGGCTACCAACACGATCAATGCCAAGGGTATGATAAAAAACCACCAACCCAGATCAATGTGAAACGCATATTTTTTAATCCAGTTATTCACCAAAATAAATGAAATAGGTAAAGCTATAATACCTGCCAGCCAGATCAACTTCAGATAATCCCTGGTAATCATGGAAGTGATCTGAAATACATTCGCCCCCAAAACTTTGCGGATACTAATCTCCTTTTTACGCTTTGCAATCGTAAATATCGATAGTCCTAACAAACCCAGGCAAGCAATCAACAGGGCGATGCCTGTAAATACCCATAAAACCGATGCAAATAATTGCGCATTATTATATTGTGCACTAAACCTTTCATCCAGAAAAAATGAACTAAACGGGCTCTGAGGGAAATAAGAACTCCATTTTTGTTTTACATAGGCCATCAATCCCGGCAAATCTGTCGAAGTAAATTTTAGAGAAAAATTACCAAAATCTGATTCCTGTCCAAGATAAAATACGATCGGGTCAAATGCATATTCAAGTGACTCCTGGTGAAAATCTTTTACCACGCCGATCACTTTGTAATAAGCTTGACCATCCGAAACTTCCTGGCTGAGGATATCGAGAGGCTGAATAAAACCAAATATCCTGGCTGCAGTCTCATTGACAAGGACATTAACGATAACCGCTGTATCTTGAATGGGGGTTTCATTGGCAAAATTTCTCCCTCCAGCCAGGCTCAAGCCATAGGCTGGCAAAAATTCCTTGTCAATCCCCAAGACTCTACACCTTTTGGAAACCGTTGAATTTTTTAACGTAAAGCTGCTCGATCCTCCTACCTCAGCTCCAGGCACTGAACTAGATGCTGTCACAGAGTTTATCGCCGCATATTGTTTCATATCCTGGATGAAACCAGCATAAGCCGGGATCTGTGAGCTATCCAGATTGGAAGTCTGATTGATTACCAATGTCTGATTAATATCTACACCCAAATCTCGATGTTGCATATATCTCAACTGACGGTAAAAGCCAAAGGCTCCGGCAATCAATATAATCGCAGCTACAAATTGAAACACCACTAATGATTTTCTCAATAATGTTTTGCCGCCCTGATTGCTTTTAAACCCGATCGAACTTTTGATGGCATCGATAGGTTGGAATGAAGCCAAAACAAATGCTGGGTAAAAGCCAGCCAGAAAAGCTCCGAATATAAAAATACCTAAAGCCGGTAGCCAAAATCGCCATGATGTGGTTTGTAGACTTACCATATCCTTTTGAACCAATTCCGAAAATAATGGCAGAGCCAGGTAAAACAATATGAGCCCAATCAAGATAGCCAATAAATTGAGAAATAAAGATTCTGCCAAAAATTGTCTGATTAATTGAAACTGCCCTGCACCAGCTACTTTTCGTACTCCAATCTCTTTAGCACGGTCTATGGATCGGGCTGTCGACAGATTAATATAGTTGATCCACGCTATGATCAATATAAATAATGCAGCAAAAGCCAAATATTTCAAATACCCTAACTCTCCATTGCCTGCCATCTCATAATCATAAGCAGATCGGGTATGGATGTCCTTAAGTGGTTGCAAAACAAATGTTTGCACAAATCCAGATTTCCTCATGTCCGCACCCATGTACTGTTCTGTAAAGGCAGGAAATTTAGCTTCGACTGTTTTAGGTGATGTACCGGGCTTCAAAAGCACATAAGTGTAAAAATCTGACCACCCCCAGCTGGTATTGGCACTGCCATCAGTGAGCTGTATATATTTATCGTAGTTCAGCAAGATGTTGAATCGAATATGGGAATTGACAGGAATATCTTCTAATACACCCTTCACGATATAATCTTCATTGGCATATTTCAGCGATTTACCCAAAGGGTCATTTTTGCCAAAATATTTTATGGCCGTCTCCTCTGTGATGATAGCATCATTTAATTCTTTGAATACATTTTTTGAATCTCCCAATTTAAACGTAAATGAAAATATATCAAACATATCCCGGTCTACAAAAAAGATCCCGCCATTTTCTATGATTCTTTGATCACCATTAGACACCACACCTCCTCTCCTTCTAAACCTGGCTGCCTTCTCCACCTCAGGAAAATCTTTTTTCATGGCTGGAGCCAGCGCCGGATAGGTAAAGGCAAATGTCTGCTGTTTGCCATCCTTTTCAGCAACAGTCATAGGAACGCGAAAAATTCTGTCCCCATTTTTATGCATATCATCATAACTGTATTCAAAGCGAAGATAGTTGATGATCAATAAGAAGGCAGCAATGCCCACTGACAATCCCACAAGATTAATAATAGAAAAGGTCTTGTTTTTCAGCAAGTTCCTCCAAGTGATTTTAAGATAATTATTAAACATACTTTATTGATTGAGCTTTCGAAATTTTAAAATTGAAGAAATCAGAATTCAGACTCAGAAATTTTCTGACATTAGATTCTAACACCTGATTCTGATTCCCTATTCACTTCGCAAAGAATTAACAGGATTCGCTACTGCCGCTTTTATGGTTTGAAAACTCACTGTCAAAATAGCAATCAATACTGCCGAGATACCCACAGCAGCAAAAACCATCCAGCCAATATTTACCCTATAGGCAAAATCGGCCAGCCAATGATTCATACTCCACCAGGCTATCGGAACTGCAATCACAAATGCCAATATCACTAACCTGACGAAATCTTTTGAAAGCAAGGTTACTATCTGCATGACAGAAGCACCAAGTACTTTGCGTACACCAATTTCCTTAGTACGAAGATTAGACATATGGATGATAAGTCCTAATAATCCAAGACAGCTGATAAATATACACAAGCCCGCAGCCCATTTTAATAATCTTACCATATTCTGTTCAGCCTTGTAAAATGCAGCAATGCTTTCATCAAAAAACTTATAGCTAAAGTCATCTTCGGGATAAAGTGATTTATAGGTTAATTCCACTTTACTGAGAGCCCTTTTCCATAAATCAGGATCTGTGCCTCTAGGTTTCAGTGCCAGATGAATGGTATAATTATTCCTTGAACTGGACGAATAGGCCAATGGTTTAATAGGTGTCCGTGTAGAGTTGGTATGAAAATCTGCAATGACACCGGTGATTGGCACGATTTTACCTCGCTCAATATAATGCCCAACAGCGTCTTGAGGATTTTGGAAGCCTAATAACTTTGCGTAAGTTTCATTGATGACAAATTCTCGTAAAGTGTCACTATTCTTTAAGTTTTCTCCAGCTAACAGCTTCATCTTATACAAATCAAAATAACGCTCATCAGCAGTCTTGGTCTCAACCATCGTCTCAATCATTTTATTTTCTTCTTTGTACTTCATGGTGGTTGTATTATAATTATTGGCAGTTGGTGGAGCATTGCCAAGGCTGACGGTCTCTATCTCTGGAATTTGTTTTAACCTTTCAAGAAGCACAAACCGTCGATCATCCTTTTGGGAAGAAAAAATATTCCATTCAGTATTAAAAAAAACGATCGCATCTTTCTTATACCCCAAGTCCTTATTCAAAGAATACCTTACCTGTTTACCTACCACTAAAGTAGCTATCAATATGACTTGAGTAATGACGAATTGTGATACGGTAAGCGTCTTTCTTAACCATGCCTTTCGAGTTTGATCTGTTCCTGCATACGCCTGGTTCTTTAAAACTGCAATTGGCTTGAATCGGGACAGAACCCAAGCAGGGTAAAATCCAGACAATAAACTTACCACCACAGTCAAAACAGCCATGAAAAGCCAAACATGAAGCTGATTGAGAGAGGCAAAAGAAATGCCCGGAGGAATAAAATCTCTGAACATTTGAATCAACCAGGGAGCCAACCCAATCGATACCAACATCGAAATGCAAGTAAGTACAAAGGTCTCCATGAGAAATTGAGCAGTCAAAGGCGCTTGACCACTTCCCATGGTCTTCAGAATACCTATTTCTTTTGCTCGCTGTGATGCCTGTGCAGTAGTCAGATTAATAAAGTTGATGCAGCCCAAAATCAGTAAAAATGCCGCAACTGCCAATAATCCGATCAGTGTCGGTTTGTGCGCTTGCCTCCCTTCCTGGAATGCATCATAATGGGCATCAAAATGTATATCCGCCAAGGGTTGCAAATAATGTTTTGTATCGTCGGGTTCTCCATCCTCGGATTTTGGCAAATATTTAATTCTCATATCCACCAACTGTTTTTCAATCTGGGTCGGCACGATGCCCCTGACCAACTTTACAAATAATTGTGAAGAAGAATTGATACTGCCCCACTCATCCCAATTCCAATTATTTTTTAATGCGGTCACCTCCAATGTAGTCCTGGATATAAATTCTTTAAATGTCAAATCAGTAGGGTAATCTATATCTTTTACAATACCTGCTACAAGCATATTAAGGCTATCATCATATATTATAGTCTTTCCTAATATGTCATTGGGAGAAAGGTTGCCAAAATAAGTCTTTGCCCTGCTTTGAGTTAGTACTACCTGGTATGGATCTTTCAAAGCAGTCAGTGGTGTCCCTGCCAACCAGGTATATTCAAACAAATTAAAATAATATTGATCAGCATAAATAATATTCTTTTGTTGTTTAAAAACCGCGGGGCTTTGATTACCAGGCAGTGGAATTGCTACTTTGAATTCATAAGGCGTGATAAAATGGGTTTGCAACTCTATTCCGGAAATATCTTGTCGCATACCCTTATCCGTAGGAACAGGCACACCAGAATTATTAATCGTGAGGTCAGGGTATTTAATTTCAGAAACTACCCGATATATTCTATCACCATCTTTATGAAACTTATCAAAGCTATATTCATATTGTACAATAAGATAGATTACCAAAGATGCACTGATCCCAATAGCCAATCCGGCAATATTGATGAAGGAAAATAGCTTATTATTTCGGAATGTCCGGAAGGCAATCTTAAAATTATTTGCAAGCATTGATTTATTCATTGGGCAACTTAAAATCATTAGGATAATAGATCAGGCATCAGATAGTTTCGATTAGTAGAAAATATTATTCGGTCCTTAGAGTGGTGACCGGCTTAGTCATTGCTGCTTTCGCGGAATGATACATCGCAGTAAGCACAGCGGTAATTACAATCACCAAAGCTGATAAAATAAACGGTAATGCTGTCATCTCCTGATAATAGGTAAAAACTTTAAGCCAATTGTGCATAAAATACCAGGCGACAGGAAATGCAATCAAAGCAGCGATCAATGCCAACCACAAATAACCCTTAGTGATGAGGGCCATCACACTCATGACACTGGCACCCAAGATGCGACGCACACTTATTTCCTTTTGTTTTTGTTGGGTAGTAAATGCAGTCAGTCCCAATAAACCCAGGCAGGTGATTAGGATAGTCAGAATCGAAAAGGATGCAAATATCTTCCCCCTCTTTTCATCAGCTGCATATTGAGAATTGTAGTCCTTGTCAAGAAATTTGTACTCAAAAGGCAACTGTGGGAAATATTTGCTCCAAGTGGCTTCTACTGATGAAATAGAAGAAGCTATATTGGATCCCTCTAACTTTAGCTGGATAATATTGCAATTGGCTGTATAAAACAACAAAAGCGGCTCTATGGGATTGTACAACGATTTTTGATTAAAATCTTTTATCACTCCTACTACTTCTAGATAATTTCCTGAGGTATCCCCCGGGAAAGTAACTCTCTTGCCTATGGCCTGGCCATCCCATCCAAATTCCTTGACCATAGCTTCATTAACAAGTATACTATGTAACGTGTCTTGCTGACCAATAAAGTTGCGCCCATTCACTACAGGAATGCTGAGCGTGGTTAGGTAAGTTTCATCTATATTATAACAGACAATACCTTTCTCCGTTCTACCATTTTTACCCTCAAGGCTGAACAGGTTTAAACTTGTACCTCCACCAGGATAAGAATAACCTGTACCAATAGATTTAATCCCGGGCAAACTTCTCAGTTCATTATTGAAAGCATAAATTGTACTCCGCTCATCTTTTCCGGTATTAACAGTCACTGTCATCACTTGTGATTTGTCAAAACCAAGATCCTTACTACGAAGAAATGAAAGTTGATTGTATACCACCCAGGTGCAAATCAACATGATCATAGAAATAGCAAACTGCAGGACTACCAAAGTTTGGCGCAAATTGACATTGCCAGAAGCATTTGAAAGTACTCCCTTTAGTATACCAATGGGTTTAAATCCCGAAAGATAAAATGCAGGGTAGCTGCCACTAACCAAACCAGTGAATAAAGCTATAATCAACAACAATAATAAGTTAGCTGGTTGTAATAAAGTATGAATGGTGAAAGATTTTCCGGAAATAGAATTGAACGTAGATAATAAAGCAAGCACGGTGATCATACTCAGTACAACCGCCAATATTGATGTCAGTACAGACTCACTAAGAAATTGCATGATCAAGAGACTTTTGGAGGATCCGGTCACTTTCCTTATCCCAATCTCTTTGGCCCGTCTAGCAGATCTGGCAGTAGTCAGATTCATATAATTAATACAGGCTATCAATAGCATAAAGAAAGCAACTGCAGAGAATATCCATATATAAGACATGCTACCCAACTCTTCAGGCTCGCCCTGCAAAGTAGAATGAAGATGTATTGAAGTGATAGGGTCTACCCTGTATTTGATCTTAATATTGTATTGTGCAAATATCGGAGCCATATACTTTTCATACATAGGCAATAATTTATTCTCCAGGGCAAGTGCAGAGGTCTGCGGTTTTAACAATACGTAAGTATAATTATTAAACCCACCCCAACCACCAAAATTGTCTGATTTTAAGGTAGACTCAGAAATTAAAATATCGTACCGGATATGAGTATTAGGTACCGGATCTTCTATAACACCAGTTACTTTGTAAAGATCATTGGCTGCCGTCTGCAAAGTCTTACCTAGCACGGATGATGTATTACCAAAATACTTTATCGCAATTTTTTTAGAGATCACTACACAATTTGGCTCCACCAAGGCACTCGCAGCCGAACCTTCTAAAAAGTTTTGATCAAATACTTTAAATACATTGCTGTCAGCATAATATATTTTAGTCTCAAAATGCGTAGCATCTCCATTTTTAAACAAAGTCCTCTCCCTGGAAATAAATCGCACAGCTTCTTCTACCTCAGGAAATTCGTTTTGGAGCGTGGGGCCTAATGGAAATTGTGTAGAAGCCCATTGCATTTTCTTATCCGGTTCCTGAATATCGGCACCTATCCGGCAGATTCGATCCGCATGCTTAAACTGACGGTCAAAACCCAATTCGTCTTTTATATAAAATATTAAAAACAAACTGAAGGTAATGCCTATGGTCAAACCTAAAATGTTGAGTAGACTATAGCCAATATCCTTTTTGAAATTTCGCAAAGCAATTAATAAAATATTTCTAATCATCTTATTGAGTTTGTTTTGATTTAACTAGGCTATAATTACAAATATTTCTCATGATTCTAATGTTATATTACTCTGTGCGTAATGAATTAACTGGATTGGCCATCGCCGCTTTAATTGCTTGAAAACTTACCGTCAATAATGTTATCCCCATGGCTCCCATGCCTGCCATAGTAAAAACCAACCATGATAGTTCAGTTCTATAAGTAAAACTCTTGAGCCAATCACCCATGAAATATATAGCCAAAGGCACAGCGATCATAAAAGAAATAAATACTAATAGCAAAAATTCCTTAGAAAGCAGATTCCAAACCCCGAAAATACTTGCACCTAATACTTTCCGTACACCGATCTCTTTCTTTCTTTGTTCAGCCACAAATGAAGTCAGCCCAAACAGTCCAAGACAGGATATAAACAAAGCCAATAATGTAAATAATCTGGTGAGTCTACCAATACGTTCTTCATCACCAAATTTTCGAGCATATTCTTCATTTACAAAACGGTACTCAAATGGTTGGTCAGGATTAAAGCTTTTAAAAACAGTCTCGATTTTGTCCAAAGAACTTTTTGTACTGCTAGAAGGATTGAGTTTGATTATAGCTAAACTTCCCTGATCATCCAACATACTATAAATAATAGGCTTGGGCTCATCATAAGGCGAAGTCATGACCATATCATTGATCACACCTATCACTGTACAAGGCGACCCAAACCAGGTGAGTGTCTGTCCTATAGGATGCTCCAGGCTCATATAGCGAACAGCAGCTTCGTTCAAAATTAAAGCCGAAGAATCGCTTCCGTATGCCTTAGAAAAATCCCGGCCCTCGCTGATCGTCCAATTAATCGTTTTGCCATAATCAAATGAAACATTTACAAATCCAAAATCAGTAGATAAATTGGGATCTTTACCCTTCCAGGAAATACCACTTGTAGTCCCCCAAACAGCGGTAGTCGGGCTGCCAGCTTCCGTCATAGAAACCACCGCTCCAGTTTGGGTCAACTCATCAAAGATGGCATCAAAATGCTCATGAATATTATTATTGTCCAAATATATATTGACCAGTCCATCTTGTGAATAACCAACAGGTCTTTCCTTGGCATATTGAATCTGTCTGTATACAATCATAGTCCCTATAATCAATGCAATAGACACAGTGAACTGAACGACTACCAAAAGCTTTCTGGGAAGCGTCGCAAGACGCCCTGCCTGAAACGTTCCTTTCAAAACTTTGATAGGTTCAAATGAGGAAAGATATAAAGCCGGATAGCTGCCTGCTATCAAAGAGGTAATAAAAATAAAGATTATGCAGACTAACCAAAAAAATTTATTGCTCCATAAAATATGCAGTTGCTTATTAGAAATAGAATTAAAAAATGGCATGCTTATCCAAACAATAAATACTGCGAGAATAAATGCAAAGCATACGGTCACAAAGGACTCACTAAAAAACTGCAAAATTAATTGCCCCCGCACGGACCCAACCGTTTTGCGAATCCCAACCTCTTTAGCCCGTTTTTCACTTCTGGCGGTACTCAAGTTCATAAAATTAATGCAGGCCAGCAAGAGTACAAATAAACCTATCATTCCAAACATACGCACATATTGAATAGCTCCACCCACATTTTGTCCGTTTTTATATTCCGCATATAGGTGCCATCCACTCATCGGTTGAAGGAACAAAGCAGGTTTCTTTTTTTGAAGTTCAGGATTGATCCTATTTAGCTTGGCATTCTTTATAAGAGCGGTGACTAGAGTAATGTCACTATGCTCCTTCAATTGAACATAGATCGTGGTCCAATTAGGACGCCAGGGATCCTCCATGTATTTAAATCCATCGCTGACCTTATAAAAATTTGCCCACGTACCTATAAAATTTACATCAGCGAAAGTAGAGTTCTGCGCAAAGTCCTGGTAGACTCCTACCACTTTCAAGGGTGGATTATGATCTATCTGGATCAATTTATTGATAGGATCGTCATCTCCAAAATTGGCCACGGCTGCTGAACTGGATAAGAGTAACGAAGAAGGGTCATCACCAGGGCCAGCATTTCCTTGCAATATTTGAATAGACAACATATCGGAAATCCCCTTTTCAAAAAACCCTCCAGAGACTTTGACTATTTTGTTATCAATCGTTAATGTATGCTCTCTTAAATCGGCACACATTATCACATGTTCAAAATGATCTCCATATTTATTACGCAATTCATCCGCTAATGGGTAAGGCATATTGTTCCAGGTTTGAATTTCTCCATTGTTGGATACATTTTGCATTACTCGGGCTATCCGATCATATGCTTTAAACCCTGTATTAAAAGAAAGCTCATCATATAGCCACAATCCTATAAGTATAGATACTGACATACCGATGGCGAGACCAAATATATTAATCAGGGAATGCAATTTGCTCTTTCCAAGATTACGCCAGGCAATTTTAAAATAATTAATAAGCATATGTTCTTCAATTTAAGATTCCAGGATAAATAATCTATCAAAAAGATATTTCCTGAACAAATCCAATGCTTATACCAAGCATTTTTATTCGGTACGAAGTGATTTTATTGGATTCATTAAAGCTGCTTTGATAGCCTGGAAACTCACGGTAATTAATGCGATCAATAAGGCTACTACTCCTGCCGCTACAAAAATCCAGATACTCATGTCCATTCGAAAAGCAAACTCTTGCAACCACTTATACATCCCAAACCAGGCAATAGGCACGGCTATAACAATGGAGATCGATACTAGCATTAGAAAATCTTTGGACAACATTTTGACGATATTAGCTACTGTAGCTCCCAATACCTTGCGCACTCCAATTTCTTTTGTCCGTTGTTCCATCGTATAAGTAGCCAGACCCAATAAGCCCATACAAGCAATGAGTATGGCCAAAAAAGCAAAATTTAATGACACTTGACCAATCCTTTGATCTTCCCTGTACATTTCATCAAAAGAGTCATCTAGAAATTGGTAGCTAAAAGGCATGCCGGGTGCCATTTCTTTGTATTTTAGTTCAATATTTTTTACAAGCTGGTTGATATCCTTGGTATCGACCCGATAGGCCGAAGCCCAACGATTGTTTCCCAGTCGCATACTCAAGGGTCCTACATTTTTACGTAAAGACTCATAGTGAAAATTTTTAACCACCCCTATAATTTGAAGTGCCGTAGTACTATTAGGGCTACCTCCGTCATTGGTGTATAAATATTTTCCGATTGGTTCATCCGGTCCTAAGACAGCCGCGGTCGACTCATTGATGATAATAGCAGCGGAATCAGAGCCATATTCTTTAGAAAAATTTCTTCCTTTAATTATTTCCATCCCTAAAGTGGGAATATAATCGTAATCCACGGACCACGATTGCATATTAAAGCCATTTTTTTCATTCATCACCGCGTCCGGTGAAAAAGTATTGTCATTGCGTGATGAATTGCTCACAGGCAAATATCCTGCAAAAGAAGCAGATTTAATTCCACTCAATTTTGCAATTTCATTTTTAAACACTTCTCGATTTTCTCCTCTTATTCCAGGGTTATTGACTACAAGGACCTGGTCTTTATTAAAACCAAGGTTTGTATTCTGAATAAATTTTAACTGTTGATATACAATGATGGTCCCGATGATCAAAATGATAGAAGTTGCAAACTGAAATACTACCAGAAAATTGCGAAGCCCATTCTTTTTTGAACCTGCATTGAGTTTCCCTTTGAGGACAGAAATCGGCTGAAAGGCAGATAAATAAAATGCCGGGTAACTGCCAGCTAAAATTCCAATTACGATAGGAAGTGAAAATAAAAACAAGATGTATTGAGGTTTAAATAAAATTGTAAACTCCAATTGTTTGCCAGCCATAGTATTAAACCATGGCATTGAAATCCATATAATTGATATCGCCAGCAAGGTAGAAATGAAAGCCATCAGGGTAGACTCTGTAAGAAATTGTCCGATTAAAGCTTTTTTTTCAGTACCCAGTACTTTCCTGATGCCAACTTCTTTAGCCCTTCCAGCCGAACGAGCCGTCGATAAATTCATAAAATTAATACAAGCTATCAACAAGATGAATAAAGCAACTGCGGAGAATATATATACGTATTGAATATTGCCATTTACTCCTAATTCTACCGTTCTGGAGGAATGAAGATGAATGTCCTTAATTGGAAACAAAGAATATTTCAGCATATTGCCACTTTTAGCAAAATCCTCCATCGATTCAATTTGCATATATTGCTTGGCCTGGGGCAGTATATATTTATTAATTACCTGGTCAAAGTTTTTATTAAATAATTGGTAGTCCGTGCCTGGCTTCAGTAGTACGTAAGTATGGAAATTATGGTTGAGAAAGTTTCCAAAGTCATAGTCAACATTTGCCATGGAAAAAAGAAAATCATATATAAAATGGGAGTTGTGAGGCATGTCTGCCAACACAGTAGTCACTTTAAAAAGGGTCGGATTAGCCCCTGAAGTTTCTATGGTTTTCCCAATAGCTCCTTGTACATCTCCAAAATATTTTCTGGCTATTGTCTCAGTAATCGCTACAGTATTGGGTTCATTTAAAAAGTTTTTTGAGTCCCCGGCAAGGACAGGCATGGTGAAAACTTTTAAAAACGTAGAGTCTGCATACGTGATCCGATCTTCATTGATGTACTCATCGCCTTTTTTAATCAACCTTGATCCACTCGAACTATATAGTCTTGCATACTCTTCGACCTGAGGATAATCCTTTTTCAGCACCGCCCCCATCGGATCAGCACTCACGGCCATATTCAGATCTGTTCCGCCAAAGCGTATATCAGAATTAATCCTGAATATACGATCGACTTTTTCATTATAACGGTCGTAACTCAACTCATCCGCGACATACATCGCTATCAACACGAAGCAGGCAAGCCCCATGGACAAACCAAAAATATTGATCAGCGAAAACCCTTTGAACTTCCAAAGGTTTCGTAAAGCGATTTTAAAATAATTTTTTATCATGTCCTTTTTAATAT
This sequence comes from Saprospiraceae bacterium, assembly GCA_016709995.1. Classification (NCBI taxonomy): domain Bacteria; kingdom Pseudomonadati; phylum Bacteroidota; class Saprospiria; order Saprospirales; family Saprospiraceae; species Saprospiraceae bacterium. The sequence continues at coordinate 190,044 of JADJLQ010000003.1, read as the reverse complement.
TATTATGAAGTGAGTAATTATTTAGTGACCATTTTCATAAAAAGAACACGCTTCAAGCAAAAGCGTAAAAATATTTAAACCAGGATATTCTCCATCACAGTCCTGCCATCCAACATACGTACGATCCGATGGCTGTATCTTGCATCATGCTCGGAATGCGTCACCATGATGATGGTTGTACCCTGCTCATTTAGATCAGTCAATAATTGCATCACTTCGTTACCATTGCTGGAGTCAAGGTTTCCGGTAGGCTCATCCGCTAATATCAGTTTTGGATTGTTAACCACTGCACGAGCTACCGCGACACGTTGTTGCTGCCCTCCGGAGAGTTGTTGCGGAAAGTGATTGCGTCGGTGCATGATCTGCATTTTGTCCAGGACGGTCTCCACTCTTCGCTTGCGCTCATCAGATTTTACGCCGGTGTAAATCAATGGCAACTCGACATTTTCGAATACACTTAATTCGTCAATGAGGTTGAAACTCTGAAACACAAATCCAATATTGTGCTTCCTAAGATCAGCTCTCTTGCGCTCATTAAATTTGGCCACTTCGATACCATCAAATAAATAGGAACCGCTATCCATGTCATCAAGTAATCCTAGGATATTGAGTAGCGTCGACTTGCCACAACCGCTGGGTCCCATAATCGCGATGAATTCGCCGGACTTTACTTCAAAGCTCACCTTATTGAGAGCAATGGTCTCTACCTCTTCTGTACGGTAGGTTTTTTCTAAGTCAGTTATTTTGATCATTGTGAAAGGTTTGAGGTGTGTGGCAAGAGCCACGAGTCAAATTTGATACAAAATTTGTCTCGTCTTGTTCCTGATACACCAAAATTATTAATAGTTAAAATTTAAAAAAATGAGAAATTTTCATGAATTACAAGTTTTGATAAAGTCACATTCGCTTACTTTAAAAATTTATAAAGCCACCAATTTGTTTCCAAAAGAGGAGATCTTTGGATTAACAAATCAAATGAGAAGATCATCCACCTCCATTCCAACCAATATTGCTGAAGGGTGAGGAAGGCGAACGAACCCAGATTTTAAAAGATTTCTAACGATTGCAAGTGGATCCTGTTCCGAACTTGAGTACCAGCTACTTTTAGCTAGAGATTTATTATATCTATCAGAATCAATTTTTTCTGAATTAACTGAGAACGTGATTGAAATCAGAAAAACGATTAACTCCTTATCCAATAAACTTAATTAGCATCCTCAACCCTCATACCTCAATGCTCACACCTCATCCAACTACTTCACCAACACCAACTCCTCCATCTTACCATAAGTCTCATAACTATTCGTCACCACTTTATCACCAGGCATTAATCCACTCAACACTTCATAATTATTAGGATTTTGCCGACCCAGGGTAATATCTTGTTTAAATGCCATTGTTCCATTTTCATTTAATTTAAAAATCCAGTTGCCGCCGGTCGTTTGAAAAAAACCTCCTTTGGGTACCAGGGTCACTATAGATTCTGATCCCAGCGCCAATCCTACCTGGAAGGTCTGTCCTCTTCTGATGCCCGGAGGAACTTCACCTTTAAACTCCATATCTACCTGGAATCTGCCATTGGTCACCTGGGTATATACTTTTTTAATCACCAAAAAATATTGTTTTCCAGCAAATGGAAAGTCCCCTTCGAGATCAGTATAAATCCGGGAGATATAATGTTCGTCGATGTCCGCCCTCACTTTAAAACCACTTAATACATCGAGTCTGCCCAGACTTTCGCCTTTCTGTTTAGACTGTCCGATCTCTGCATCCAACGAAGTGAGTTGTCCATCGACTGGCGCTCGTACGATAAGATCACCTACTTTTCGACGCATGAGCTGTAACGCATTCTGCATACGTGAATAAGATTCTTGCATCTGTGCTAGCTGTGTTTTAATAGAAATACTGTCTTGTGAAAGGATTTGCTCTGTAAGATTTTTCCTCCTCACCTGATAGTTATACATATTCTCCGAAGATTTAAAATCCTGCAGACCAATTGCTTTTTGATCGAATAGTTTTTTGTTTAGGTCATACAATCGCTTGGCCTCTTCCAATGCATTGGTCACTTCGGCCATCTGGTTGAGTTGGCGAATTGTATTTTGTTCAGCATTGTTTTTGGTATTTTGCATTTGAGTCAATACATCAAACACGGAAGTCTCCTGATTGGCCAAAGTCAACTCCAGATCTGTATTGCTTAATCTTAATATAGGTTGCCCTTTTTTCATCATAGCTCCATCCTCAACATATTTCTCTTCTACCCTACCTCCTTCTAAAGCATCGAGGTAGATAGTAGTGATTGGCATGACGACTCCATTGATGGGTATAAATTCTTTAAAGGGACCTTCAGTAACCTCGCTGATCATCAGTCTTTCTGTCTCTACATTGAGTTTAGATTTGCCAGAAGATGACTTTACTGCCATGTATATTAAGCCAGCGAGGGCAAGCACTCCTATAATCCCAAGTATTCGTTTTGTCGTCCAGGTCTTTTTTTCTATTGGTCTATCCACTTTATGAGTATTTCTTAACATTATAAGTACGGAAGACCGTGCCAAAGGTTACATAGCATTAATAATCAGTCACTTACAAAATTTTATTAGCCTTAAAGTGTACGATTTTGATACAACTGTGTGCGAAATTGAAAGGCAAGACTTTGGATTAAACCTTGCATGAAAAATGAAGATTAGCCCTTTATTATCCTAATGAGCTTCCTTGCAGCAATCTCTCCATTCACCCAGTTAATTAATAAAAGTTATGACTTTCAAGTCTAAAGATCAATGTGCATGCAACTATTCCATTGAACTTCTGTCTTTTATATAAATCTATTACTTTATGATTTCTCATAAGATTTTGCCGACCTTTGGGAGATATATGAAGCTCCGCGAAAGCAATATACTAGTAGTAGATGATGATCCAGATGTGCTTACCGCAGTTAGGTTATTGCTAAAGCCATTGGTCAAATCTATAGAGTTCAGTAGATATCCTGATGAGATCAAATCCTTGCTTAAGCAAAAAGTTTTTGACATTATCTTATTGGATATGAATTTTAAGAGTGGTATTCAGTCTGGCAATGAAGGTATCTTTTGGCTGCGGGAAATTAAAAAAATAGCCCCTGACTCCTGCGTGATCCTCATTACCGCCTATGGAGATATAGATTTAGCAGTGCGTTCGCTTAAAGAAGGAGCTGAAGATTTTATTCTAAAGCCCTGGCAAAATGAAAAACTCATTGAAAGCCTGCATGATGCCTTCAAAAAACAATTAAAAAATATCCAACCTTCGATAGCACCTGAAATCACACTGCTTGGCGAGTCCAGTCTTATGAAAGATTTGATGCTCAAAGTGTCTAAAGTAGCTCCAACAGATGCAAATATTTTGATCCTGGGAGAAAATGGATCTGGCAAAGATGTACTCGCGAATCAAATTCACTATTATTCGAACAGAGCAGATAAACCATTCGTCAAAGTAGATCTTGGAGCACTCACTGAATCTTTATTTGAAAGCGAATTATTTGGGCACAAAAAAGGCTCTTTCACCGATGCCAAAGAAGATCGAATAGGGAGGATTGAAGCCGCTCAGGGAGGAACCTTGTTTTTAGATGAAATAGGCAATATCAATCTCAATCAACAAGCCAAACTTCTCTCAGTTATTCAAAACAGGCATATCACCCGAATAGGCTCCAATGTACCGAGCCAGGTTGATATCCGATTGATCTGTGCGACTAATCTACCGCTTTCGGAATTGGCCAACGAACATCGCTTCCGACGAGATTTATTATATCGAATCAATACGGTAGACTTGACGCTTCCATCGCTTAGAGATCGGGGTAGCGACATCGAACTTTTAGCCAAACACTTCCTTCAAGTCTATAGTGCCAAGTATCTAAAGCACGACCTTAAGTTAGGGTCTTCTGCCATCAATAAACTTATGGAATATTCCTTTCCAGGCAACATTCGTGAATTACAATATACGATTGAGCGAGCAGTTATATTATGTGATAAGACTGAATTGACTGCCTCAGAAATTATTTTTTCCAACCTGGAGACTTCATCTGTACTCAAAGACAAGGATGATATGAACCTGAGTGCTGTAGAAAAAAATACGGTCATCAGAGTGTTGGAGAAACACAATGGCAATATCACTCAAGCCGCTAAAGAATTAGGCATCACCCGGACCGCATTGTATAGGCGGCTTAATAAATATGAGATCTGATCAAAGTATATTTATCCATATTTGAATAACACCTTATCATATGGAGTTTAAGAGATTTGAATGGAAAATAATCAAGCGGCTGATCCTGCTGATAATTACTTGCCTCGGCGGGTCCTGGCTGGTCATCCAAGGTTATTACATTTATTTACTCATTCCCCTGGCCATATTTATTTATCAGATCTATGACTTTTATATTTTTAACCGCAAAGCTTATGATGAGATAGCCACTTATGTAGAGGCAGTTCATTATAGAGATTTTTCCAGGCATTTTAATGTAAAAGAAGCCCCCAATGAACTGAAGACACTTCGTGAAGGCTTCAATGAAATAAATGATACCATCAAAGACATCACCCTCGAAAAAGAAACCCACTTTCAATACTTGCAAAAAGTACTGGAGATCATTGATACCGGCATCATCTCATATAAGGAACCTGATGGCGAAATTATCTGGCTCAACGAGACGCTCAAGCGAATGCTACAGGTACCTTATCTGCGCACCATTCATTCTCTTGAAAAAAGAAACGAAACCTTATATAACAAGATTATTTTCATAAAATCGGGCCAACAGGAAATCGTAAAATTGAGCGAGGGTCTCAAAGAGTTAAAGGTTTTGATTAATTCCACTTCGTTTATCATGCAAGATCAGCGGTATAAACTGGTCGCCATACAAAATATCAATGAAGCCATCGATGAAACCGAAGCCAATGCCTGGCAAAAACTATTGAGTGTCATGACTCACGAAATCATGAATAGTGTAGCTCCTATCGCTTCGCTGGCAGATACACTAAAGTCGAGGCTTATGCAGGAAGGCAAAGGAAATCTGGATAAAGAAGACCTTTCTTTAGGAATGGATACTATTAAAAAAAGAAGTGAAGGTCTATTAAAGTTTGCCCAAACTTATAGAAATCTCAACAAAATAACTCAACCTCAGATCAAAACTTTCCAGGTAAGCGAATTGTTCGGCACGATGTATAATCTGATGAATCCTACCATGGAAGAAAAAAATATAGACCTGGATATCACGCTCAAAGATCCTAACTTACAACTGTCAGCCGATCCAAATCTTATCGAACAAGTTATTATCAATTTATTACTCAACGCCAAGGATGCGGTACAAGGCGAAGACAAAGCCATGATAGAACTTTCTGCCATGGAAGAAAATCATAAGCTGGTGATTAAAATCAGAGATAATGGCAAGGGTATATCTCCTGAAGTTTTGGATAAAATATTTGTGCCCTTTTTTAGTACCAAAAGCAATGGAAGTGGCATCGGTCTGAGCCTTTCAAAACAAATCATGCTCCTTCACAAAGGCAATATCCATGTAGCCTCCAAGGAAGGTACAGGCACCTCCTTTCAATTAGTTTTTCCTAAAACATATGAACCCGTCGGTGATCGCAAAGTAGTTAGCGCACTTCAATAAACACTCTTTTAGATACCGGCACCTTACGCCCATCCACTCCATGCACCTCTACGGCATAGATTCCTTTGACATCACTGGTAGCGAATCCCACATTCAATTTTCCTGACTGATCTGCTTTAAGTTTTGATGACCAGTAAATTTGAGTCCTAAGGTCTGGCAAATTAGAAGCGGGCATTGATGTGGTAGCAGGTCGTTCAAGACTGAGGCCGTTCAATGGAAATACATGCTGTGCTGTCTCGATATTTGAAGTTGTATTGATAGCAATCACGCCAGTATAAGCCATCATAGGATCAAACTGTTGATCGAAGGTGGTATTGCGATTATATAAATCTATCTGCTTGATATCAGCGAGCTGAAGATTGAGCATCAATGAATCATCTCCTACGAAAAAACCATTTACTAAATACCATGCCGGCCAACGATAAAGTTGATTGAGGTCTTTGTTGCGTAGTCTTAATGATTGTCGATCGTTCACTACCTTCGAGATTCTACAATCGATCATAACTTCTTTTATAAAATTCCGCAGAGACTTCAGATCTTTGTAGTCAGATAATAAGTAAGATTTGTCCGGAGGAATTGTTTTAATCGTATCAATTGGTGTGATTACGCTTGGGGCGGTAATCTTAAAAATATCTTCTATAAGCCGACGCTTTGAGTCTTGCCATAATACATAGTTGACTGTTTGATTCCTCTCTAATTTGCGATTGCGGTCATTGATCCAGTCCACATTAAAATAAGAAGTGACCGGATTCCATCCCAGGTTCAATCTTTGGTTCGGGTTCATAGAGAGCAGTTGTGCTTTTTGAACATTGTAAATATCGGGCAGGGCCATCTTGACCATCCCGGCAGTAGCTTGCATCCTGTGAAAAGCACCGGTTTGGGGAAGATACAACGAGAGATATTTTTCGGTTATATTTTTTCCATTCAACCGATCATTCAGTTTGCCATCCAGAAAAATATTTTTCCTAATAGTTGATGCTATTATCTCTCCTTTGGACACAGTTGACTCAGATTGGCTCACCATCTCTGCATTAGTATAAAAACCTTCGTATTTAAAAATAGATACGGAGTATTCTCCATCCTGAGGATGCTCTGATAACGGCAGGAGATTAATGGACCAGGTATATGTATTACGCGTATAAAAAGAATCTTCGTGGTTGATATTTTCGATTGGTGGCTGAGGATAATCCAGCTTCTCAAATTCTTCGGGCTTTTCTTCGAGATTGTTATATATAGGTACATTGATGCTGGTATAAAGGGGTTGCGAAGAGAACCGACCCGTATCCATCAAGGCATAACATGTCAGTATATAATTACCTTCTTCATATAATATCGGGAGTTCCATGGAGCCCTCAACAGATCGTGAATGCAATCGGTATATTCGTTGTTGCTTCAACTCACTCCCGGGTGAATATAATTCCGTATATATCAACATCGAATCAATCAGGAGGTCTTTGTGAGGATATACAGCAAAAGACAGGGTCTGTCCAACAATGTAAAACGATTGATTCAAGTGAATGGAGAAGGTTTGAGACCAGCCAAAAGACAAAGTCACTGCAAATAGAATTGTCGCTAAATAAAATTTAATATTCACCATCTCACCATCAAAATTTTTTACCACCAAACTGGCTTTGGAATCCGCTTTTCTGGCAATTTACAATCACAACATGCAGAGAAATACACGGATTCAGGTATACCTTTTAGCCATCCGCAAATATTATTTACTTTGTCAGGTAAAGGGTATAAACCAGCGAAATCTGCAGCAACCAACTGCTTCCTTATCACCTCTACTGAAGATACCAGGAAGAAACCCAACACTTTTTCTTTTGGATTATTGACATTGTACACATTGCTCGTAACTGAAGCAGGGATAGGGTCGAAGATAGTTCCGTTCTGCTCTGATACTAATCGCAACTTTCTAAAATATTCATATGCCAATTCCGAGATTCGGTATTGATATAATTCATAATAGTGTGTTTCAACAAATCTGTATTCCGGGAAAATATTTTCAAATCCCATGTCAAGGTCTTGTACCCTGGTTACGCCCGCTTCCAGGTTGCTGTATATTTTTATTTCTTCCGGCTGCAGTGAATTTCCTCCATAATAACAATAGGACAAAATTTTAAATGGATTGCATTCCGGCATGGTGGTAAATTGAAAGTAACTCTTTAAATCCCATTTTAAGAAAAGGTCCTTTCTTCCTTCCGGCAAACTTGTATTGGCAAAAACTTTTACTACATCCTGATTTCGGATTAGTCCTTCTGAGGTGATCACGGGATGGATCCCTACAGTCCAGGTCATACTGTCTGGTTTGACCGGCACCTGCATAATGTCCGGATCAGATTGATATTGATTGCCATCAGAGAGTTCTATTTTTATTTGATAGGTAGCCAGCATTGTAGGATCGTATTCATCTCCTGGTAAAACATAATCTCCTGCTGATTGCTCCAGGAATGAATATACTTTACTACCGTTCTCAACTAACCTGACTTGAGCTCCAGCCAGCGGAATAGGGGGTTGGCTTACACCTACTGTTCTTGATAATAAAATATGATGGTCCGTCTTGAGATTGCTGATGGTGCCATTAACTACTAGATTATTCACTTTCAAAGTAGGCTCAAATGGCAATTCCACCAGGCAGGAACAAATACCAGATATCACTCCAAGAGATAATAGGATCAAATATAAAACTGGTCTCTTCAAAATTGAAAATTGTAACCGCGTGAAGGAAGTGCCGTACCCAATACAGCCAGTTTGTAAGCTACCAGGGGTTGATTGTTGCTTTTGCGATAAAAAACTGAGAAGGCATTTTTTCGTGCATAGAGATTATATACGGATAAGGTGATACTGCCTTTATTTTTACGCGTCCTGATGGCACCCCGCGTGACGGTCAGGGATACATCTAATCTATGATAATCAGGTATCCTCAGATAATTTCTTTGAGAGTAGTCCAAAAATACGCCACCATCTCCAATATAAAAGTCAGCAACCGGACCTGTCAAGGGTCTTCCGGAAGCATATACGAAGTTAGAAGAGAATGACATGGTCTTCAATATCTGCCAATCAATTACAGCATTAAAATTATGTGGTTTGTCAAAGTTAGATGCATACCAGCCTCCTTCATTGATCACCTCGTCTCTATAGATGCCGGGTGATTGTCTTTGACTTCTACTCAATGTGTAGGAGACATATCCTGTCGGGTTATGCTTCAACCTTTTAATAGATAGCTCTGCCCCATACGAACGGCCTTTTACGGCAAATAAATCGGTTTCGATATAAGGATTGCGCAATAATTGTGCAAAGTCTTTATACTCGATCAGATGATCCAGTCTTTTATAATATATTTCAAAGCTGGTCTCCCATTCATTTTGGCGAAGATTTCTAAAATATCCCAATGAATAATTGTCAGCCTGTTGGGGTTGGATATAACTATTGCTCAGCAACCAAAGATCTACAGGCGTTGCAGCTGCCGTATTTGATACCAGGTGAATAAATTGGACCAGGTGATTATAAGCCAGTTTGACGGAGCTGCTGGCATTGATTTTATAGGCAGCACTGATCCTCGGTTCAGCACCAGGATACCATTTGATCGTTTGGTTCGATTTAAAAATATCTTCTCCGATTAAATTGGCTTTGATACGAGGCAAACCCTGCGCATATTGATGCACAGATTCAGCACCAAAATTACGATACATATTAAACCGAAATCCCAGCGAAGCATTGATTTTTTTTGTGAGATTGATCTCATCATTCAAATAGATCGCAGCTTCCTCTCCCCGACTCAGCTCTACATTTTCTTCAATGGTGCTTTGCTCGGATATAGCCCTAAAGTATTGTGGTAATGGCTTATATCTGGTAGCTTCCAATCCAAGATTGAGTGTTTGTGCCGGACTTGCTTGCCAGGCCACGTTCCATTTTGTTTTTAAATAATCCAGTCCGTTTTTTAAATACTTTTTTACCAATACCTGCTGATCATCAAAATCATTCCTATTGCTACTTTGGATGAAAGATCCGGTTAGAATCACTCTCTGATTGACTTGTTGAGTATAATTGAGCCCAAATGAAAGTGTGGACCAGCCATACCCAAATTCTTGTGCATAATTGAACTGGTCACTGCTATTATACATCGAGAGAGAGAGTGTTGCTGCAGATCCCAGTTTGGTCTCCAGCTTAAAATTGATATCATAAAAGCCTGCGTGACTTTTTTTGAGATTAGGATCACGAATAAGCCCAAGTACCCAATCTGAATAAGTAAACCGACTGCCAGCGAAAAAAGCCAATTTATTTTTAACCAGAGGCATATCAATAAATATCTTTGAGGAGATGGGCCCGATACCACCAAACACGCTGGAATGTTCAAAATCGGGATCCTTCAGTTTTATGTCCAGGACAGAGGATGTCCGTCCACCAAATTGCGCAGGGATATATCCTTTGTACAAAGTGACATTTTTGATGGCTTCAGGGTTGAATGCAGAAAACAATCCCAATACATGAGATGGATTCAGATGAAAAGCACCTTCCTGAAGTATCAGGTTTTGATCAATATTGCCACCTCTGACATTGTACCCACTACCCACTTCGCCGGTATTGCTTACCCCTGGCAGGGTCAGAAGCGCCTTTAGTATATCGGTTTCGCCCATCAAAGTTGGAAGCCTTTTAACCTCCTTCATCGATAGTTCTGCCACCCCGGCAGTAGCGTTTTCAAGTCTCCGTTGGGCAGAGCCTCCGATCACCAATTCCGGAAGATCGACCGAGTTTTCATATAGTCTCACTTCTATAAATCCATCACCGTAGATCTTGACTTGTTTTTGATATGACTGATAAATATTAGATTCTACTATCAGTGAATATATGCCTATGGGCAGTGTGACATCTATTTTGCCACTATCACCAGTCGTAGTTACTACATGATCTCCAAATTTTATGAAGGCAAAAGATATCAGGCTATCTGTATTGCCGTCTGTAACCACTCCCCTTATTCTGGCCATACCTGATCTGGCTATGGAGTCTCGATGACCGATCGTTTCTATATCGACAGTCACATTATTTTCAATGATTGATTTGCTTTTGAAGTACGCTTCAAATCGAATATCATCTAACAAAGCAGTATCACTGATGATATACAAATAGGGCGTATATGCGATATATCCAAGTCCGGTGCCGGTCAATAAATTTTCTAAAAAGTCTTGAAGATTTGAATCCTGACACGGTCTCAACACGCTGATTGATAGGAGCTTGTTAGTTTGATCACTATAAAAAGTAGTGCCGTATTTTACATGGATAGAGTCTAAAACCTGCTGCGTGGATAGCCCATTGCATTCAATATGAACTAATACTTCTCCTGACTGCTGGGCAAACAAAAAGTGCTGACAACCCACCAGGATTATCAGCACTTTTATAAGTTTTACCGCAGAATGAATCAATAGCAATTAATTGCTGGATTGCGGTACCATTAAGTTAATATATTGATCCAACCTTGGGGTGATGATGATTTCTGTACGGCGATTGACCTGTCTTCCGGAACTATTGTCATTTGCACCTTTAGGAGCAAATTCACTGCGGCCCCCTGCTGTGATACGATTAGGATCGACGCCAAATTTCTTTTGCAATATTCTGGCTACAGAGGTAGACCGGAGCACACTTAAATCCCAATTGTCTTTGATTTTATCAGTGCTGATGGGCACATTGTCAGTATGACCTTCGATCAAAATGTCAATTTCTTTGTGGTCATTGACCACTTTGGCTACTTTACCTAACACGATTTCAGCGGCAGCATTGACATCATAACTTCCTGATTTGAATAAAAGCTTGTCAGAAATGGACACATATACTACTCCACCACGCACTTCAACCTGGACATCCTGATCGTTGACATCAGCCAGGGAGCGTTTGAGGTTAGTCACCAAAGTTAGATTGAGCGAATCCTTCATTTGGATCTTATTATTCAACCCTTGAATGTACCTTGATTGTTGGTTAATGGCCTCCAGAGATTTTTGAATGTTCTCCGCACCAGACATACTGATGATAGAGAGATCTTCCAATCTGCTCAGTAGGTTAGTATTGGTCTTGTTAGCAAGATCAAGCTGGGTTTCAAGACTTTTGATCCTATTTTGAGCTTCAGAAACTTTAGTATCAGACATTTGCATCTCTGATTTTAGTCGATTTTGCTCATCATTATACTTTTTCATCAACTCCTGGTATTGATCCTGGCTTTGTTTGAGTTGAGACATTAGCTGGCGTTTCTCTTCAGCAGTGGCATCCCTTTCTTTGGTCAGCATATCGTGCTTCTTCTTACTAACACATGAACTGGCCAAAATAAAAATGAGACTAAGTGTAATTATTTTTTTCATATAATTTTTGGTTTAGCGTAAAAGTATAAAAAACACTTGGCTGAGACAAATATGATTTTTATTAAACCGTATAACATTTATAGACAATGCTTAACATTAAATTCTATCTAACTTATGATACTATCCAAATGGTCGATTAGCTGTTAAGATATCCTTCCCTACTTTTTAAAAGCTAAAGCATTTACCGCGTCCCCCACTTTATTGCCTTGAAGGACTCCAAGGTCAATGGCGTCTCTAAAATGAATCCCACCATATAACCTCGAGATAGCTGCTTCCTGAGCGGCGTGATCAAAGGATCTGAAAGATCTTGGTGCACCAGGTATATCTGTACGCCGCTCATGGGTATGATCCACAAAAGCATAGTTGGTTCCGAAGATGACAGACAATACCCTGGCAGTGGCACCTGACTGGACTGAATGGCCGGAGGTATACTCTGGAAATGGAGGAGTGGCCAATAAAGTAGTCCAATTGGCGTCTATATTTTTATTGATATAAGTCACGGGTCTTACGAGGTTAAACGTATACTTACACTTCCAGCAGGATACAAAAGCATCCGATATAGCTATTCCCAATTTAGCATAGGTCTCAGCCGCCACTGCTAAATCAGCATTTTCTAATCCCAACACCTGGGAGGCAATCGAAATGGAATGCCCAGGAGGTGTACCTGCGTTGCCAGGATCGTCGCTCCAATATTTCGCAATAATGGCTTGTTCCTGATCCAGATTTTTGGTCACATTATATACTTCCAATGCCTGAATGTAAAATGGGGAGGTTTTTTCTGTGGAATAATCAGGAGGCTTGACAGGTTGGGTATGTATGGTGATGTCTTTGACAAACGTGCGATTATTGCCCCAATAAGGTTGCAAGGGAGTAGGGTTGGCTGCACTGGTTGACACCCAATATCCTGGTCCTACCGGTAGGTTTGGAAAACCGGGAAAATTTTTATTAAATCCTTCGTGTCCACCATCGTTTTTAGAATATTCAAAAATGGCATTGGCTAATTGCTGTCCATAAAGAGTACTTCGCTCCAGTACTGATTCATTCGTTTCATTCAGGAAGTCTGTTTTGTAGCTGGCTTCCATCAATACTAACCTTGGCTTTAATGAAGGTGGAGCTGAAGGGTAATACAACCTGGCTACTTCAGCCATAGCCGCATTAGCCACCTGACCCCAATGATAGGTATCTGCTACAGGCATTGGTAGCTCATTCAATTCATTCAATTGTCCAACCATACTTTGATATTCGGGCATCCCGTGAACTACAGCTTCATATAAGGTAAGCCCGGCGTAACCAAACGCACGTGCAGCTACTGGAGGCGAAAAACCAGGAGTCAGCTTGGTGTAATCTCTTAATAGCTCCATATAGTCTATAGCTAGCTTGCCACTGATCGACTGGGTGGATTTTGTTGGCCCTGAATCATCCTTTTGGCATTGGAAGAAAAACAATAGGCCTATACATAATAAGAGAGGCTTTAAATACTTCATATTGCTTGATTTTAACACAAATCTAAATATTCCAAAGCAATGCAGAGAATATTTTTTTTATAATAAACTAATTGTTAATATTTTACATAGTCAAATTACAAATAATATGTATTATTGAACATGAATCATTTCTTGAAAAACGATTTGGCTTCATACTTTGTGTCTCACCCAATGTGGGGGACTGCTTGATTTTTAAAAAACATCAATTTTGCATCTGAAGAAAACTGTGTATACTATCCAACCATTTTTAACTATATCAACCAATAGGATTGCAACGACTGTAGTCATTAACATGATCTGTTTGTTGTCAGGCATTCCAGCTCATAGCCAAAAGTATGATTTTGTAAACCTCAATATTGAGCATGGCTTGGTGCAGTCACAAATCAATAACATTGCACAAGATCAGTTTGGCATGCTGTGGATAGCCACCCTGGGGGGGATCAGTCGATTTGATGGCAAGGAGTTTTCGAATTTTAATTATGGTAAAGGACTGGTACAGTCCATGACCGAAGTCATCTATCCGGATCGGAAAAATCGAATTTGGATCGGCCAGGAATCTAGCATCCAATTGTTTGAAGGACAAGAATTTAAATTGTATAATATCAGCTGTAGCCCAGGACGAAAAAATGTTGTAGATCTCACACAAGCTCCTGATGGTGATATATACGCGCTCATCTTTGGTGGTCAACTTTGTAAACTATCTGACAGTTCGAGGAATTTTAATGCTGTATATAAAGAGCATGCTTTCACAGCAATAACTTCTGATTCTAAAGATTTTTACAGTGCTATTTATAAAAAAGGCATATTCCAATTTGTAGATGGGCATTGGGATCCATTCATTCAATGGCATGGCAAGGATACGAGTCTCCTGGTTAGAAAACTCTATCTCAAAAAAAATGCACCTGGACTCTGGGCATTGACCAACGAAGGCCTTTTTAATATCCAGGATGGCAAAAAAATCCTTATACCCATGGAGATTAATGGTTGGATAAATTGCCTCGAAGAGGATCCGTCCGGAGCATTATATGTTGGCACGAATAATGGTGCATATAAGATCAGACCAAACTCCACCACGGAAAAAATCGGTTTGCAACAAGGGTTGACGGACAATGCCATTCATGATATATTTACTGACCATGAAGGCAATATATGGTTTGGTTCGGATGGGTCTGGATTATTCAAGTTTCATGATGCAACCTTCAGGATATTTGACCATGCATCGGGCTTGCAAGGTGAGATTATTATGGCTTTATCACAAAGTAGAGATGGGTCTATCTTGGCAGGTTTGCTCGAAGGAGGTCTTTCGAAGATAAAAAATGGGCATATAGAACATATAAATTTCGCAAGCTCTAACGGGCAGTTGTTGAAGATAAATTGTTTGCTTACAGATCATTCCCAAAAATTATGGATCGGAACTATTGGGTCAGGCCTTTGGACCTACTATAATAATAAGTTTACTCAAATTGCTAAGGATCAAAAAGGCTTTCCGAGGAATTTTACTTCCATTTATGAAGCCTCCGATTCGAGTATTTGGCTCACAAGTCCACGTGGTGTCCACAAGATAGACCATGGCAAAATATTGGCGATAGAGAGCATTCAATATCCTTGTTTTATCACGCATGAGATCGGTAGAGATTCGATACTGATAGGTTCTACGCAGGGTTTGTACCTGCTGGACAAAAACTTGTCTGCTTGCCCTTATCCGGTGGCAGGAGCTGAAGGTATGCTCGTAGGTTCTATTCAGACCATTGGTAAGTATCTTGCTCTTGGAACATCAGAAAATGGGGTCCTGATAAAAGAAATTTCCGGTGACAAGACCTGGGTATGTAATGAATCCAATGGCCTTTCTTCCAATATGGTTTTTAGCATCCTGCAGGAAGGAAGTGATCTTTATGCTGGCACCATCAATGGATTGAATAAACTTAGCTTTGACCACACGCAGCAGCGATTTACGGCACAACATATCAAATCCTCCAACCAACGCCTGGGGCCGGAATGCAACCAAAATGCCATCCTAAAAGATGAGCATGATCGCATCTGGGTCGGGACGACTAAAGGAATTTACATTTATGACCCTGATTCAAGTTCTGTGCTGTCGCAGCCTAAGATTTTCCTCAAAGCGGTAGACATTTATTCAGGATCCGTTGATACTGCTTACTCCAGAGACCAAAAACGGTCAGCCTGGAATTGGATCCCGCAGAATTTGCACCTGGATTATAAACACAATCACCTAACATTTACGGTCCAGGGCGTACACTTATCATCACCAGAAGACCTACGATATCAATATTTTCTGGCGGGTGCAGACACAGCATACTCTCCCCCCAGAGAGAACCCAAGCGTGATATATCCCAATCTTTCTCCCGGCAAATATACATTTAAAGCAAGGGCTATCGTAAGTACCAATGATCCGGTCATGTCACCATCATTGTCTTATGCCTTTGAGATCGTGCCTCCGTATTATCAAACGACCTGGTTCAGATTTTCAATGGTAGGATTGCTTATTCTGTTAGGTGCACTGCTGCAAAAGTATAGGATGATGCTGAAGGCCAGGCAAGCTCGCCTGGTGCAAGAAGCCCGCAAACAAGAACAATTAAAAATCCAACAAAGGACCAGTGAAGACTTGCATGATGACCTGGGCAATAAGATCACTCGGCTATCGCTTCTGACCGATGTCTTGCAGACCAAATTGAAGGAGGATGATGCCGATTTAAATAAACTCATGGTACAAATCAAAGAGAATATCCAAGGCCTGTATATGGGCACCAAAGACATCATTTGGGCGTTAGCACCCAATCACAATACTTTGTATGAAGCGATATCCCGGGTCCAGAGCTTTGGGACAGAATTATTCCAGGAGTCGTCTATCCACTTCAAATCAAACGATATAGACCCTGCATTCAAGACACTCAAACCCCCTTTTGAATTTAGTCGCAATCTGATCATGGTGTGCAAAGAGGCCCTGCACAATATCCTCAAACATGCTCAAGGACAGCATGCCTCCTTGGATTTTGTATATCAACATTCTGTTCACGATGCCCCAGGTACTTTGAAGGTGATCATAAAAGATGATGGGCTTGGATTTGACACGACCAATGCCATCAAAAAAGGCAATGGCCTGGACAATATGCAAAAGCGTATCCATCGACTGGGAGGTCATCTAAGCCTGTCGAATACAAATCCGACGGGCACTACCATCACGATAGAACTCAATATCCCCCTGTCCGAGGGATGACCCAGGAGCATTTTAATGAGACCTTTGTCGTATATTTCATTCCCAGATCATGGAAACTCGCATCATAATCATAGAAGATGACCATACCATAAGAGAGGCCTTTTCTTATCTTATCAATCTGACTCCCGGACTTAAAATGATTAATAGCTATGGAAGCTTTGAAGACGCAGAACCCTATTTGGTATCAGATTTTCCGGATGTGATTTTGCTTGATATCGAACTCCCGGGCATCTCTGGTCTCGACGCCATCAGCAAGATCAAAAAAAAATATCCTGCAGGGCATATCATTATCCTTACGGTATATGAAAATGAATCCAGCATATTTAAAGCCTTGAGTTCAGGTGCTTCCGGATACCTTACCAAAAACACCCCTTCGTCTAAGATCATAGATTCTATCAAAGAAGTAATGCACGGTGGCGGCCCACTAAGTGCTGGAATCGCAAAGATGGTGATACAATCATTTAGAAAAAGCCAGGATTCGCCACTGACCAAAAGAGAGACACAGATATTGGAAGGTGTCGCCGAAGGTAAAAGTCGAACTAAAATTGCTTTAGAGTTATTTATTGACAAAGAGACTGTCAAATCACATATCAAAAATATTTACAACAAACTTGATGTCAATTCAAAAGAAGCTGCAATCAGAATAGCTCGCCAGGATAAATTGATTTGAACACCCGGAAAACAAAAATTCCCCCAAAACGGGTGACTTAATTGACATTCATTTAAAGTATGTTTGCCTCTGTTAAATTAATTAACTACTACAAAGACTCCGCTAATCATACAATGTTTAAATAATCAGTAGAGTGCTTATGATATGGGGTGATCGGTTTGATCATCCCATTTTTTATTAATAACTTTCCTTCAAATCTGCCTTCGGGCTTCTCTTTATATAATCGCCACCCAAAAAAGGGGAGAATGATCTATAATCTTTCCAGTATTTTTGCAGGCATAGCCTTGATTATCCTTATAAATCATTACAATGAATAAAGTTATTTGGTTAAAAACTTTTGGTGTCTTCTTATGTTGCAATGTACTCTTCCTGCTATTAGGACTTACTTATAAAAACGAACCTGGAGACAAATTCGATCAGACGCTGCATGAAGTAGCAAAAGCTATTAAACAGAATCATTTTTCTCCTAAAGAATATGACGATTCGCTATCAGCTATGATCTATGCTGACTTTTTGAAGAGAATGGATGATGACAAAAGCATATTCTTACAATCTGATATTCTTGCCTTCAATAAATATAAGTACATGATCGACGACGAACTCAATGGTGAACCTGTACTGTTTTTCTATGAAGTCTTGTCCACCTATAAATCAAGAATAGCTGAACTGCATGCAGAGAGTCATACCTGGCTCCAGCATCCAATCAGTTTTAATGATCAGTCTAAAGAAGTCTACTATCCCGAAAATCCTGATTTTCCTAAAAATAATACTGATCGGACCCAATATTGGTTATACAAAATCAAGTACATGGTTCTTGAAAACCTGGTTGCCCTTAAAGAAAATCGTGAGCAGTCCAAAGTTGATTCTATCAAACAAAAAACGGATATGATCCTTGAATCAGAAGCCCGTGTTTCGGTAGAAAAGGTCATCAACAAAATATTTGACCAGTACTCTAAAAATACAGATGAAGAGTTGTTCAGTAATTATGTCAATAGTTTTGTCAATATGATGGACCCGCATTCAGATTATTTTTTACCTGTAGCGAAAAGATCCTGGGATGAAAGACTCTCAGGAAAATTCTATGGTATAGGGGCTCAGATCGGTGAACAAAACGGATACCTTCGTATCGCAGCAGTGAGTGTCGGTGGGCCGGCCTGGAGATCAGGTGAAATCGAAGAAGGAGACCTTATTCTCAAGGTCGGGCAAGGAGATGAAAAACCTGTTGACATAGCCGGCTTCAGTATACCAGAGGGTGTACAATTGATCCGTGGAGGAAATAAGACAATAGTCTCTCTCACAATGAAGAAAACCGACGGTACGGTCAAAATCGTCAAACTGGTACGGGAAGAATTGCGAATAGAAGAGACCTTCGCAAGAAGTAATATCCTCAACTATAAGGATAAAAAATATGGAGTGATCAATCTGCCCAAATTCTACACCAATTTTGGCGATGACTCAGGCCGGAAATGTGCAGATGATGTCGCCAAAGAATTAGAAAAGCTTAAAGCCCATGAAGTCGACGGGGTTATAATGGATCTTCGCAATAACGGTGGCGGCAGCCTCCAGGAAGTCGTAGATATGGTCGGCTTATTTATACCTGCTGGTCCGGTAGTTCAGGTCAAGGGCAAGAATGGGCGACCAGGAGTATATTTTGATCGTGATCCAGGAGTAGTATATGATGGTCCCCTGACTGTTATGGTTAATGAATTTAGCGCGTCTGCTTCAGAGATATTTGCTGCTGCGATCCAGGATTATAGACGAGGGATGATCATCGGTTCTGGCACCTATGGCAAGGGTACCGTACAGCGTCCTTACGCTTTAAGCAGACCTAACAGTGACATAGATCTGGGCAATGTCCATATTACTATGCAAAAATATTATCGAATCAATGGATCCTCTGTTCAACTTAAAGGAGTAGTTCCTGACATCCGGCTCAATGGATATTATGAAAGTTACAAAGTAAAAGAAAAAGATCAGGAGAGTGCTCTACCCTGGGATGGACTCGCCGGGTTACAATATACCAGCTGGCCGCAAATAGCCGATGTACCTGCCTTACAAGATTATTTTAAAAGCCAGATTGATACGGCCAATGCTTTTGCAACTTTTGATGAAAATGGAAAATGGCTTGCTGCCAATGGCGATCAACCAAAAGTGATCTCTGAATCTGCTTACAGAGATCAACTCAAATCGATCCGGGAGAAATCTGCTTTTAACAGAAACCTGATGAGACTGACAGATGACCTTGATGTGTACGGCATTTTTGATAGCCCTGCTACTTCAGATTCTACCTCAGCCAACGGGGTCGATAAAATAAAAATAGACCGCAATAATCGAATAACTAATTTTTATAAGCGTGACCGCTATCTTCAGATCACTGCAGATCTGATGAATAAATGGTTGGTTTCTAAACCTGCTGTAACCTCTGCTAACAACTAAATATTTTGCTTCTGTAGCATGCTACTTTAAATTGATTGTATACCTGTATTTTCTTTCCATTTTTTATAAACTTCTATTTTCATTTATTATGACAAAGCATTTATTCAAGAGCTTTTTTTACATTTTTAGTATAATATTAATTGGTTGCAAAAACGAAGCGCCTATCCCAACAGCTTCGAAAGCTTATCTCGATATCAACCACCTCGACACCACCATCGCACCAGGAGATAATTTTTTCCAACATGTCAATGGTATTTGGAATAAAAATGCCTCGATACCCCCTTCTGAGATTGGTACCGGATCCTTCTTTGACCTTCAAACAAAAAGCGAAGAAGCATTATTGGAAGTATGTAAAAATGCTGCGGCCCTCTCTCAAGCTCCTGCCGGGAGTCTGGAGCAACAAGTTGGAGATCTCTTTGCATCGATCATGGATACCAATACCATTGAAGCTAAAGGATATAGCCCTCTTCAGCAAGTATTTGATCAGATCGATAGACTTTCAAATAGCCAGGAATTGATCTCCTTCGTCAATGCCCAGCGCATCAATGGCAATGGCCTTTTGTTTGGTTTTGGTGTAGGGGCTGATGATAAGAATGCCTCTATGAATATCGCGCAGTTTTTTCAGGGAGGCATAGGCTTGCCTGACAGGGACTATTATTTTAGAACCGACCCGCCTACCTTAGCGATTCAGAAGGAATACCAGGCTTATTTGAAAAAAATAGGGATGCTCATTGGACAGGATTCTATCAAAGCCGCAGCCGAAGCTTCGGCCATTTTTAATCTGGAGAAAAAAATCGCCCAGGGACATTTTACCAACGTAGAACTCCGTGATCCACAGAAAAACTATAACAAATATGGCATGGGGCAATTACTAAAAATGTCCCCTTCTGTAGATTGGAATAAAGTCAAAAAAGATATGGGATTGAAATCAGACTCTATTTTGATAGGCCAACCGGCATTTTTCACCTCCCTGGACAAACTCATCAAAACTATACCTATAGATCAATGGAAGCCATATCTCAAAGCAGCAACCATCAGCAATTCTTACAATTCACTTTCAAAAGCATTTGCCTCAGCTGGGTTTGAGTTTTTTCAAAAGACTTTATCAGGAAGACAAGAGCCGGAGCCAAGATGGAAGTATGCAGTCAATGTAGTCGACGGCCGTATCGGTGATCTTGCAGGTCAGCTATATGTCAAAAACAATTTTGATGCCAAGGCCAAAGACCGCATGATGGACATGATCGACAATCTGCAAAAAGCTTACGAGACACATATCAGAGAGTTGGAGTGGATGAGCCCTGAGACCAAAACCAAAGCACTGGAAAAATTGGCAGCGATCACCCGCAAAATAGGTTATCCTGACAAATGGCTTAAGTACGATTCATTGGTCATCAAAAAAGACGATTATTTTGGCAACCGTATAGCTACCAGCAGATACGAATATTTTAGAGACCTGGCTAAAGTGGACAAACCAGTAGATAAAAGCGAATGGCCCTTCTCACCACCCACCGTTAATGCCGGCTATAATCCAACCACCAACGAAATTATTTTTCCTGCAGGCATATTACAACCCCCGTTCTTCGACCCGAGTGCGGACGATGCCATCAATTATGGTGCTGTAGGCATGGTGATCGGCCACGAACTCACCCATGGATTTGATGATCAGGGTCGTCAATACGACAAAGATGGAAATCTTAAAGATTGGTGGACCAAAGAAGATGCAGACAAATTTAAAGCCATCGCAGACAAGGTAGTGGATCAATACAGCAAGTATATCCCGATCGATTCATTACATCTCAATGGTGCCCTTACCTTAGGTGAAAACATCGCAGACATTGGAGGTCTCGCGATCGCGCACGACGCCTTTAAGATGACACCCCAAGGCAAGGCTGATCAGAAAATAGATGGTCTTACCCCAGATCAAAGGTTTTTTATGTCCTTTGCTTCCATCTGGCGTCTGAAGATGAAAGATGAAATGATGCGACAGATAGTACTGACTGATGTACATTCTCCCGCTGAATATCGGGTTGTAGGCCCCCTCACCAATTTTACCCCTTTCTATAATGCTTATGGAGTGATTGAGCAAAATCAAATGTGGAAGAGCGAAAAAGAAAGAATAAAAATCTGGTAGAACCCCACCCACTTGCCGCCTCCAATCTCAACATATTCCGTTATTTTTATACTCTCAAATAAATATTATGGCTACTTACAATCTCACCGTCAATGGTCAGCGACATAAAGTTGATGCTGAAGAGGATATGCCCTTATTGTGGGTGATCCGTGATCTCATTGGTCTCAAAGGGACTAAATATGGGTGTGGCCTGGCTCAATGCGGCGCCTGTACTATTCATATTGATGGAACGCCGATGCGCAGCTGTCAATTGCCCATCTCAGCACTCAAGAAAAAACAAAAGATTACTACCATCGAGGGCATTGGAACCCCGGAATTGATGCATGCAGTGCAGGAAGCCTGGGTGGAAGAGCAAGTGCCTCAGTGTGGATATTGTCAAAGTGGTCAGATCATGTCTGCAGTTGCATTATTAGCTGATAATCCCAGGCCCAGTGACCAGGATATAGACACCTACATGAGTGGCAATATCTGTCGATGTGGTACTTATGACCGCATTAGAAAAGCCATACATCGTGCATCCGATAGGACGGAAGCAAAACCAATGGGCACCCATTGATTTTGAAATAATTTTTATCCAATCATCTATTTAAAATAAAAAATGTCATGTCAGTATCTACTCAAAGAAGGCAGTTTTTAAAACAAAGTTTGCTGGGGACAGCGGGACTGATCATCGGAGTTAAAACTGCCGGTGCGGGCAATGAATTAGTCAAAATTTTTGCTGAGGATCTTATGACAGAGATCAATCCTTTCGTCCTCATAGATGCTATGGGTAAAATCACTTTGGTCAATAGCAGACCTGATATGGGCCAGGGGTCTCACCAGGCCGTGTCTTCATTAATTGCAGAAGAACTCGAGGTGAGATTAGATCAGATCCAGGTCATCTCTTCTGATGGGAGAGCCAAATACGGCGACCAGTCATCCGGAGGAAGCAGTACAGTCAGAGGACTTTGGACCAACCTTCGACAAGCAGGTGCTGCTGCTAAAGAAATGTTGATGCAGGCAGCTGCAAATAAATGGAACACCACGCCGGACCGATGCCATGCCGATGATGGTATCGTATATCTTACCGGTACAGACAAAAAAATGACTTATGGTGCACTTGCCGCAGAGGCTGCCAAACTGGAGATACCAAAAAATCCAAAACTCAAAGACCCTAAGGAATTTAAAATATTAGGCAAATATCATAAACGACTGGACATCCCTTCTAAAGTATTGGGGTCTGCAGTTTATGGAATTGATGTGGTAGTACCCGGCATGCTTTATGCCACCACGCTACATGCCCCTTCCGTGCAAGGCAAGTTGATTAGTTTTGATGACGCCGCTGCCAAAATGGTACCCGGAGTAAAAAATATAATTAAAACTAAACACGAATATCCGGGTGGAACGACCGATGCATTAGCCATAGTAGCCAGCAATTATTGGTCAGCGCTCAAAGCCAGCAAATTAATCACCTGCCACTGGGAAGAAGGGGATCTGACTACTACCTTAGACACCAATTTTTACTTCAAAGAAGCTTACAATGCAGCAGAAAAAGAAGGGATACGTGCTGAAGAAGATGGAGACTTCAATGCGTTTTATGCTGCCTCAGACAAAAAACTCGAGTCTACCTATGAGACTCCTTTCCTTGCCCATGCTGCCATAGAACCTGTCAATACGACTGCACATGTCAAAGAAGATGGCAGTGTAGAGGTATGGGCCCCTATCCAAGGCCCCGATGGTGCTGTGGAAGAAACTGCGAAGTTTTTAAATATTGCTTCTGACAAAGTCATTATGCACTCCGAGCTACTTGGAGGCTCATTTGGTCGCAAAGCCTATATGGATTTTATGAAGGAAGCAATCGATATTTCCCGCCAGGTTAAAGCTCCTGTCAAACTCATCTGGTCCCGGGAAGAAGATATGACCCAGGGGCCGTTCAGACCGGCTATGCTCAGCAAAATGCGTGGCGTCATTGGAGAAAATAATCGATTGGCTGCTCTAAGCCATCATGCCATAGGCGAATCTATCCAGGGACAACACTGGAATTCCATCATGCCCTACCAGGCAGACAATTGGTTGTCAGGCGAACTCAGTAAAGAAAATCATAAATATGGCTTTAGGGTACATCATCTTTCTTACAGCAGGATCAAGACCCCGATACCTATCTTATGGTGGAGGTCTGTGTATGCCTCCAATTTTGCCTGGGGCCAGGAATGTTTCATCGACGAGATGGCCCAAAAAGCAGGCATCGATCCCATAGAAGCCCGAAGGCAACTATTGAGCAGATCTCCCCGCGATCTCAAAGTCCTCGAAAAAATTGCTGAACTAAACAAAGCCAATCCCCTGCCCACAGGTCATGCCAGAGGAATGGCAATGTTCCGATCCTTTGAGACGATGGGTGCAGCCTTGGTCGAAATCACCAAAACAAATGATGTCATAAAGATCGTCAAAGTATACTCAGTCCTCGATTGTGGACAATATGTCAATCCTGACAATGTCAAAGCCCAGACCGAGGGCAACATTGCCATGGGATTATCAGCCGCCGTCAAAGGGGGCATCACCTTTACGCAAGGCAAATGTGATCAGACCAATTATCATCAATACCAGGTCATGCGTATCTCCGAAATGCCCCAGGTTGAGATCCATATAATTGAAAATCTTGAAAAACCAGGCGGTGTAGGCGAACCAGGACTCCCTCCGATTGCACCGGCTCTTGGAAATGCTATATTTAATCTTACTAAGAAGCGATGGTATAAACTGCCGATAGATTTAAGCACTGTGTGATTATATAGCCATTCACAGGGTACGCTAGAGGTTAAAGTGTTGGCCGTTCATCCAACAAACATGCCCTACATCAGTTTCAGGGGGGTAAAATTTGATTAATTATTAAGCTAAAGTCTTATGCAAAAGATGCTTGTTGCTTAACTTGCCTGCCTTCTAATAATATCAAAAATATTTATTTTGGAAAATTTTAATTCTTCCCATAAATCCGATGGTCCTTACCTGGAACATTCCACCAATAATCTTTATCAATTATTATTCTGTGATAATCCGGACCTTTATCAAGCAGGTGTAGACGACGCAGGTCAATGTCCATGGAATGTAATTTTTGATGATCATTCTACTGAAACAGAGATTAGATCCGTCCTTGAAGACACCAATGTAGAAACCAGGATTAAGAACCTTGCTCAAAACAGGCTAAGCAGTTCAAACATAAAATTAGCTTATAAAGAATTACTGGCCATTATCGTTGAAATCGGTCTTGATAGTGGACTCGATGTGCTGGCAGCATACCGGGATGGATCTGCCCGATATATCAATCACACAGGTAAAATATTGATCTGGGACGCAAGAGATACGACCTCAGATCAACTCATAGCTGATTTCTTTTCTGAAGGTGAAAAAATTGTAAACAAAATAGGACCATGGGACAAACCCAGATTGCCCTGCCCTCCAACCGGCAAAGTCAGGATTTCATTTATTGTTTCAGATGGATTATACTTTGGTGAAGGTCCCATACAGGTACTATTTAACGACCCCATGGCTGCACAGGCATTAACGTGCGCTACACAAATAATGCAATACATCACACAAAAAGCAATGGTCTCCTAATTTAGACAAAATTTTAAATTAACATTAATCCTGATATGACTACTGACATTATTACCAAAATATTTTTCCTCATAGCGGTCATCGACCCTTTAGGATCTGTTCCTGTATATCTGGAAGCAACCAAACATTTTAATCCACACGAAAAAAGAAAAGTAGCCATCAGAGCATCTATCGTCGCATTCTTAATTCTTTTGTTTTTTATTGTAGTAGGTCAGCTGATCCTGGAAGGCATGGATGTCACCCTGGATGCTTTTCAAATATCAGGGGGCGTTATTTTATTTTTATTTGCCCTCACTATGATATTTGGAGAAGGCAAACCTGAGTCAGAAAAACACCTTATCCGGGATTATAAGCATGTCACCATTTTTCCGGTTGCAATACCCTCTATTGCATCACCTGGTGCTATAATGGCAGTAGTACTCCTTACAGATAATCACCTTTATACTTTTACCCAACAGTCAGTAACTACCTTGTTGGTCGCGTTGGTTATTATAATCACTATGTTCATATTATTGGCTGCCAATATTATTCAAAAAAGAATTGGCGAATATGGGATTTCCGTCATCAGCAAGATTATGGGGCTTATCCTGGCTTCTTATGCAGTACAAAGTATCCTGGTTGGATTAAAAAATTTCTTCGTTACAACTCAGTGAAATGGCAGTATTCACTGATCAGGACGACATAAGCAAGATAGCCACCACTTTACCCTTGATGGTCAAAAAAAATCGCTGTTAAATAATTGGCTTTGTGCTTGACAGCGTCCAGCTTAATATGGAGCATGAAAAATGACTAACTGCTGTGGATAGAGGTTGAATACAAAGTATATTCAAATAAAATCAGTTTTAGTAAAATTGCTACAGGATCAACAATTTTTGCGTAACCTGCTGGTTGCCTACTTTGAAATTAGCAAAGTAAATGCCTTTAGGAAGGGAAGTCACATCAAACCTAAGCAAAGGAAATTTCAAGTCCCTGGTCATAACCTTTCTGCCAAGTGCATCGATGATTTCTATAGTAGCCGGGTGGTTTTGTTGCATTTCGACGCTAAAGAAAGATCGGGCAGGGTTAGGGAAAATTTTGATTCCTAATTCATTTAACGAGGTAGTAGTACTTACTGTAGAAAGCATAATACAAGCAGAAGTATCCACACAACCATTTCTTGAAATGATAACCGCATAGGTGCCACCTTGGGCAGGCGTATATACCTGGCTGGTCTGCCCCATGATTTTAGAATTGTCAAAACAATCCAGCCACTGATAAGTAGCCCCAATACTATTCGAAACCAATGTAATGCCTGTGATCGAAATAGAAGTATTGATTTGCTCTGTAGCTACCGGAAATATAAATGGGGACGATGATCCACAAGCATTATTGGCTGTGACTGAGATATCTCCACTGGTATTTCCAGATATTGCATTGAGAAAATTGGTTGTGGACATTCCAGACCACCCTGGAGGCAGGGACCAGGTATAAGAACTGGCGCCCTGCACCGCACTCGCATTGAATAAATTAGTACTCGCTTTACACACGGTGGATTTTCCGATAATAAAACTGATACCTGGTGGAGGAGACTTGGTGGTCACCGCAAATGTCTTTGGCTGAGTAGAACCACATTGATTATTGGCTATGACTGAGATATTACCAGAGGAGCCGGCTATTGCGGTGATTGAATTGGTAGAAGAAGTCCCAGACCACCCATCTGGTAATGTCCAGGTATAGGAAGTAGCCCCTATCGATGGTTTGGCTGTAAATATGGCATTGCTATTAACACATAAGGTATCCAGTCCGGTAATCTTTTCTATCACCCCTGGCAAGACCTTAATAGACACGGTTGTGGTCAATGTTCTGATCGGTGAAAATCCACAGACATTGCTGGCTATTACCGTTAAGATTCCTCCGTTATTGCCAGCTCTGGCTGTAATAGTATTGGTTTGAGAGCTACCATTCCACCCATTGGGTAAGATCCAGCTATAGGCGGATAAATCGTTGGCAGATACAACACTAAACAATCCCAGGCTATTAGGACATAAAGTATCCGGCCCGGAGATGATGGAAGGCTGTCCAGGCAGATTGGTAGTATGGACTGTCATGGTACTGGGAGCTGAGGCACCACAGACATTGTTTGCAACTACTGATATTGTGCCACTATTGGAGCCGGCCATGGCGGATATGGTATCAAGACTCGAGGCCCCGGTCCATCCAGGAGGAAGTGTCCAGGTATAAGAGCTCGCCCCCGGTACTTTATCTATCTTATAAACCGTCAGGCTGTTTACACACACAGAATCCCGTCCTGAGATCCCCAAAGGTGATAAAGGCCTCCCAGCGGGAGAAATATTAAGGGAAGAAGTGTCCGATGATCCGCATTGATTGAGAGCCACCACGCCTACTACTCCAATCCCTTGTCCTGCCATTGCCGTAATTGTATTCGTTGTAGAAGACCCTGACCATCCATCTGGCAAGAACCATTTATAGGAAGTAGCGTCATTACGGGCAGTCACAATATATACATTGCTACTGTTGGCACATACTGTGTCAGGTCCATTTATTGCCGAGGGCCTGGAAGGCACACTCCGGATGGAAACATTCAGATTGCTAGGCAAAGATGATCCACAGAAATTTACGGCAACGACTGAGACCGTACCGCCCGATGAGTCACTCATGGCCAGGATGGAATTTGAAGTCGAACTGCCGGACCAGCCTTCTGGTAGCGTCCACGCGAAGGTACTTACGCCAGGTATCGAACCTACAGTATAAGTAGCACTTCCACCGGGACATATATTGATCTCTCCTGCTATGGCAGAGGGCTGTGCAGGAGGACCTGAAACAAATACGCCCAAAGTCCTTTCAACCGATTTACCACAATCGTTATTGGCTGCTACGGACACTATCCCTCCTGAGGTGGAAGTGGTAACTAATATGGTATCTGAAGTGGAACTGCCGGACCATCCTGATGGTAATGTCCAGGTATATGAATTAGCTCCTGCCACAGGAGATATGATATAACGGATTGCGGTATTAGGGCATACCATATTCTCTCCTTTGATCACTCCTGGCTGTGGCAGGACAGTACAGGATTGAACAATGATTCTTCCCTTCATACCCTCATTAGCATGCGGAGTGCACACAAAATAATGTGTCCCTGCAGTCAGTTTGGTGGTTGCCACCGATCCTCCGCCTAAAGGAAGTAAAAATCCCTCATTCAAAGGGGTGGTGCCATTTTGATTCCATGTAGTTTCGCTGACTTCGACTGCATCATGGATACTTGACAAAACAAAATTTACATCATCTCCAGGAGCAATAGTGATCGTAGAAGGACTGAAGGTATTACCAATATTATTTATGGTCCACGTGGTACTATTTCCGTAAAATCTAAATATCATCAAGACCAGAAAAGAAGATATTTTTTTCATAGAAGCCATCATTTCATTTCTAAATATAATTCTTTCTGCAACATTTTGAATAGGATATGTGGCACCTGGCTATAAAACAATGTTTTGTATAGTCATGATAACCCAACTTTATCGGCTGAAATGAAACACCCTTCATTATTTAAACGCTTAATATTTTAATCAGGTTGCCATGAATGCCCAAATATTGGATAATCTTCTAATTCACTGATGGATATTACTTTAATGAATTTTTTATCCACTCATTTCTTCCTATGACAGAGGCCAAAGTAAATATTGAAAGTTTACTTCATTGGCTTGATGGTAAAAGTTCTGGCTTCTTTGGATACTGCTTTATCAAAAGCAAATCCTTTTTTGTTTTTCAAGATTTTGATGTCTGCGACCGAGGTGTCACCGGGGCAATAAAGTTTGCATGTAGCTTCTAACCCACTTGTAAAAGGTACCAGCTCGATATGACTCCAATCCATTTGTCCTGTATACTGAGCAAGATTAATCTGAGGCAGGATCGCTCCATCTCTCACCATGATGATTGCTTCAATATCACCCGCTTTGATATCGTGCCATCCAGGAGCATACTTGTGTCCTGACTGAAGGTCGATCCATTTTCCACCTGGCAAGTACACAGATCGTGAGCCATTGCCTTCTTCAAATAAAGGAGCAACCAGCATGTCTGAACCAAACATATATTCATTTTCAATGTCCCAGGCCCCCCGATCGTTGGGATATTCAACAAACAAAGCCCTCGTCATGGGCAAACCAGCTTCGCTGGAAAGTTTTGCTTGAGTATAGATATAAGGCATAAGTTTATATTTTAACTCAATCGTATTTCTAAAATAGTCTTGAAAGTCCTGACCATAATCCCAAGGCTCTTTAGGTGGCTGACCATGGCACCTGGTATGAGAGGACAGGGCTCCAAATGGCAGCCATCTTCGATATAGATTTTCAGGTGTGCGCTTTGTAAATCCTCCGATATCATGGCTCCAAAATGAAAAACCACTCAGGCCCAGTGAGAGGCCGCCCCGCAATTCTGATTCCATACCCATGTCTGAAGTCTCCGCATCTCCACCCCAATGTAGAGGATATCGCTGACTCCCTGCCCAAGCACTGCGAGCCCAGATGATGCGTTCATCGTGCAGATCATTAGTAAGGTCTGACACGATTTTATTATATCGTAATGGATACAGATTATGCTCGTAATAGCCAGTTCTTCCATTGGCATATAAGCCCTTGAATGGCGCAGCTTCTCCGAAATCCACTTTGATCGCCGACACCCCCATCTCCAGCAGAGGTCCGATCTTATTGCGATACCAATCGATAGTTCTGGGATTGGTAAAATCGAGCACGGCGTCTTCAAAAGGAATGTCCCCCTGATCATTTTTTACATGTAATCCCTGACTTATTATTTCAGGAAATAATTTATTTTTCGGTACGAAATAAGGTAATTGCCAAAGACAGGTTTTAAACCCATGGCTAGAAAGATCTTTGATCATTCCCTCAGCATTAGGAAATCTGGTAGGTGAAAATTCATAATCACACCGCCAATCAGTCTCAAACCAACCTGTATCAAAATGAAGTACATCTGTAGGTATAGCATTGGCTCTGAGTTTGGCAGCCACTTGTCTGCCATCCTGCTCTGAGAAATATGTAATACGGCTCATCCATAATCCGAAAGACCATAATGGGGGCATGGATGCTTTACCGGTAAGGTCTGTATATTGATCTAGGATGTCTTTGGGCTCTCCCAAAAACACAAAAAGATCCAATGCTTCATCACCAATCCACATCGCATTAGATGCACCATACGTATTGCCAAAATCACAAGTGATTGGGGTAGAGGTGTGCATAAATACTCCGTATCCTCTGCTACTCATGTAAAATGGAATAGGCTTGTACATAGAGGCAGTCTCTACGCCATTAGGGTCACAGGTATACAGATTTACTTTTTGACCATATTTATTGAGTTTGGTGAAAGACTCGCCACAGCCAAATATTTTTTCATCAGGTGATAGTGAAAATACCGCTCCCACACTTCTCGAATAGTCAGACGCTCTGCGTACATAACAAAAGGGCAGGTTGGCACAAAATCCTTTGTTATCACTACTGTGTGTTGTTTTAGTTAGTGATTTACCATTCTGATCAAAAAATTCTACTCCCCACGGATTTTCATACACCCTCACCATGCCATATTGGCTCTTGTACTGATGACCATTTGCCAACTTAGAATAAATCCAACTGGTAGATTTTTTAATATTCCCACCCGGTATCATCAAGGTATCTGTATATCGCTTTAAGGTAACTCCTGTGGACATTTGCAATCTCACCGTACGTGCAGATACAAACTCAAGACTAAACGGCCAGGATGGATCACGCGCATATTCGTGCGCAGGAAATTCGTTTTGCTCGGTTCGACGAATGCCATTCTGAGTAAAATCAAAGGCATGAGCCGGAAAAAACTCAGATCGCCTCCAGATAACCTCTCCTGTAGCTGTCAGCGGATCAAAACTTTTTAAACTGTCTGCTAAAAAATAAGTATTGCGATAATCTTTAAAATCGTTGCTTAGATCCAGTGGTTCATTCATCAAAGTCTGTGATACTTGCGCTGAAGACAATGTAAAGATGCCCACAGACAGACTCAATAATCTAATTCTAAGAGATCTACATCTTTGATTTTGCATTCTGTTTGTTATTTTATGAATGCAAAAATGAAGAAAAACTAATCAATACGATAGCACATAACTAAAATCAAGACTATTTGACAAAGTATCGATAATGAAACGATACTGTTCATCGAGGGTATTTTCTTTGTAAAATTCCCATCCAATAGGGTTTTTACCCCAACCAGGTCCATTGGATGCTCTCCTGATTTTTTTAAATTGGGCTGCCATAGCTTTTATACTTTGACCAGGATATTCCAGCTTAAATTGAATTTTATACTGATCACGATCTTCCATCAATTCAAAAGACTTTAGCCTATAGTCGTCTGAGAGATTGACCATAGATGCTTTTTTTGCTTGATCCAGATAGTATCTGATATAAATCTCCTGGTCCATCGAAAGTTTATTACTGCAGGATGTCACCATGGCGATACAATATATCCAAAACCCTACCCGAAAAAATTGAGCATATCTCATCTATGTCGTATAAACGCAGTTTTCAGAACTGCGGATGTCTGATAAGTCTTAAAATAATAGTAAAGGTATTTTAAT
This sequence comes from Saprospiraceae bacterium, assembly GCA_016709995.1. Classification (NCBI taxonomy): domain Bacteria; kingdom Pseudomonadati; phylum Bacteroidota; class Saprospiria; order Saprospirales; family Saprospiraceae; species Saprospiraceae bacterium. The sequence goes on along the minus strand of JADJLQ010000003.1, from coordinate 157,914 downwards.
CAATACCTCGTACATTATATAGCTGGCATGTTTTCCGTCAACAATAACGGAAGGCCAGACCTCCAATCATCGTCAATATAGAGTTCAAAAGCATACTTACCCGGGGTCTCGAACTTCAATTGGTTAAACTGCAATGAAAAATTGACCGTAGAGTGATGTCCTTTGATTGGTGTCTTTACCTGGATTTTCCCTTCGACTGGTTTGACGATTTCTATGCCTTTTTGATCGATGAGCCTGAGCTTGAGTTTATGCTCTCCCTGCTCATCTTCAGAAAATCTGAGCCTCAATGCTATACAACACGATGGATGGTTGCACGGATATTGTTTTGGAAAAATAGTATCGAATGTGCCTACGATGACAAACTTACCTTTCATATCCTGAGCATAATCGCAGAGCGTAAAGATTTCTATTTCCATCTTACAAAGCTACAATTTATGGTGCTAGCATCGGAGCCGATATAAAATACTAAAATTGCCTAATGTATTGGTTTATCCGGTGCAGGTGCAGAAGCGTGAAACTCATTATGTACTATGGTAGCATATTCATCCATCAGTTGCAGGATTCGATGGCGATCAAAGGATTTTACGATACATCCTATATGATGTTCAAGGTCATGCATGGTCCAGACCAATTCAGGAGCTGAAAATTTTGAATAATCAGGTGTTTGTTGCTGCGCAAGCGAGATTAAGATACCGGTATGATCACGAGCCGCCGAAGGCGTTATGTAGGAAGATCCATTTGCATTGGTGTATTCAACCTTAGCCCATTCCTCCCAAAGGTTGATTCCAGTTGCATATTCTACCATCTCTGCAATATGAGCGCCTCCCACCCTTGCAGAAGTTTCCAAAAAATAAAATTGGCCATCTTCATTGCTTTTAAGGGCTTCTGTATGCGTGGCACTATACTGCAGATTGAACGAACTGACCACCTTTTCATTTAAAGCTTCAAGGGCCAGATTGTCTTTAGAATTGTGATCCATAGTCACCGATCTGAAGATCCCACCACCATGGGCTACTTCAAAAGGTGTAGAAAGGTATTGACTACATCGGACAAATGCTACCATACCGTTTTGTACAATACTGTCCATGTGAAAAACTTGTCCCGGAATGAACTGCTCTAACAAATAGTTATGTCTTTCATCGCCCAGCTCATGAAGTTTTTGCCATAAAGTAGCAGCATCACTAATTTTACTGATTCCTGTGGCAGAGGCTTCGCCCCGAGGTTTTAGCATCCATGGTGTAGGGGTCGATTGCACAAATTCATTGACCATCTCATCATTAAAAACTGCCGTGAAAGCAGGTACGGGTACTCCAGCAGCTTTTGCTTTCAGCCTCATTGCCAATTTGTCTCTGAAATAACGGGCAGTAGTTTGACCCATACCCGCTATCCTGAATTCTTCCCGCAGCAAAGCACCTTTCTCCACATCAAAATCATCCAGAGAGACGATCCTGTCGATGTGTTCGGATCGCATGGTCCATGCCAAACCTTTGATCACATCCGGCATGACCCAGTGATTTCGTTCATCGCTATCCATATAATAGATCCTGTCGATACTTTCGTGCGGCCAGGCCTTATCCTCATGTCGCTTTGAAGTCAATAAGATCACTCGGGCACCACAAGCTTTGAGGCCTTGCATAAACCGATTTCCTTTATAATATGAAGCTATACAGAGAAAGGTTAGAGGTCTATTCATATGATGTCCTATTTGGTATAATGGTGAATCCAATCTTTCAATAAAAGTACCCCAAAGGCAGTCGCATTGCGTTGTTTGCCAAATTCATTATCAGTCATAGCCACACCGGCGATATCCAGATGCGCCCAGGAAGGATGATCATCCGTAAAGGCCTGCAAAAATTTGGCAGCGGTGATTGCCCCAGCCAGGGGTTTGGTAGCCAGGTTCTTGATATCTGCTATGTCCGAATTCATTTCCTCCTGGTAATCATCCCATACAGGTAATCTCCATACTCTTTCGCCACAGGCTTCTGCAACCCGGGTGATAGACTTTGCCAGATCATCATCATTTGAAAAAAGACCTGCAGCTTTATAACCTAGTGTTGCAATAATAGATCCGGTTAATGTCGCCAGATCCACCAGGACATCCGGTTTAAAGTTTTTGATAGAATAGGCTATAGCATCTGCCAGGATCAACCTGCCTTCTGCATCCGTATCGATCACTTCTATACTTTTACCACTATAAGATGAAATCACATCCCCCGGCCTGTACGCATCCGGACCTATGGCATTCTCAGCGAGTGGGATCACTGCTGTCACGTGAACAGGCATATTCAGAGCTCCAAGGATATCCATAGCGCCCAAAACCGCTGCGGCACCACCCATATCACTTTTCATGAGGTACATATTGAGTGGATCTTTGAGGCTGATTCCCCCGGTGTCGAAAGTCACTCCTTTACCAACCAGGCTAATATGTTTATTTTTTGATTTTGCTTTACTGTGTTTATATTTTATTAACAATAGAAAGGGTGAATGCTGACTGCCTTTGCCTACCTGGTACAACGCATCCAGTCCCGCTGCTACCAACATTTCCCGATCATAAATTTTGATCGAGTAATGCTTTCTGTCAAACCGCTGCCTGGCCCAATCAACAATATATGCAGGCGTTTTTTCATTCGGTGGGAGATTGACCAACTTACAGATCTCTTTTTGGGTATCCGCCAGCGTAAGGCCTTCGGCTACCTCTTCTGAAGCAGAATCATTCTGATCTTCAAGAAAATAGTTAAAACTGCCCTCCACCTCCTTTTTGTCCGTCTTAAAATAATCGGTCTTCATAAAAGCCATGCTCAAACCATTACTTAGGGCGGCCCTGGTCCGATTCTTTAAGAAAGCGGGTAGCAGACACACCGCATGATTTTTTTCATCCTCTTTGAGTGCTTTATACACTACTGACCGGATCGCAGTAGATATTTTTTGAAAATCTTTGGATTCTTCAATTCCTAAAAGAATCCACCGGGTTTTTCCTGTCCAATGGAGGAGGTGTTTACCATGATCCAGCGTATGAACTTCCAATAAACCTGATATGGCCGAATACCAATCCGAAGGACTGTTTTTAGATATTTTGTCAATAAATTTTAGTGTTTTTTTTCGTTCCGATTTGACACAAGGTATGATAAGTATATCCTGCACACCAAGCTGAGAAAAATCTATAATAGGTATAGTCATAATAAATGTAAAGATCAATAAAATAAATACTTCAACGCAAATGGAAATTCGCTGCCCCAATAGTTTTCACTGTGTCTGCCAGGTTCATTGTAAGCATAATGTACTCTGTCATTGGCAGGATCAGCTTGTGTGAGGCGGTCGTAAAAGTCTTGTACAAACCCCTTCATATTAGAGGCTTCTCTACCACCTGCATAGAGATAAATATCCTGGTTGAAACTCACTAACGGCAAATACATAAATCGGTCATACATTATATCGACGATCTTCCACAGTGAAGGACTAAAGATCATCAACTTGCCAAAGACATTGGGATGAGTAGTACCAGCCATCAGGGATATCAAGCCTCCCATTGAACTGCCGCCGATCCCGGTATAGAATTGTTCTGCCTTTGTCCTGTAATGACTGTTGATAAAAGGAATGAGTTTGTCTACAATCCAATCTACAAATTCATGCCCCCTGCCCTTCTCACCTAAATAATGCCGGATATAATTGTATTCTTCTACCCTTTTGGTACCTGCATGATCAATACATACGATGATCACTTCGTGCATTTTTTTTTCAGCCAGAACTGCCAGGCGCTTATGGATCTCCCAGGATCCGAATGGAGCTCCATCCTCAAACAGATTTTGTCCATCCATCATATACAACACCGGGTAGGATTTTTGCTGTTGATCATAGTCATATGGCAGCAAGACTGAAATTCTACGTTTTTTACGGGAACGAGGTAAAGTAAGATCATAATGGTAGCGTATCAAAGGAAGCAAATCAGCCAGGTGGCTTCGGCCTTCGTGTCGCCACCTGGGCACCCATGCGCGTATGGTCTCTTGTGGGTCCACAACTATTCTATTCGGTACTCCCCCACCATATTCATCCAATTCGACATTGGCCCAGCGGCTCCTCAAAAACTTATATTCAATCGGCTTGGACAGATCGTATTCTAAGTCAAAAGCGCCTTCATATGCCCCTGACTCCGTCTTCTGGAGTTGATATCCATTTTCATTCCAATCATTGAAATTCCCTGCTACACAGATCGGCTCTCCTACCTGGTCAGGAGTAGATAGATGAAAGGTCAATCTTTGATGAGACAGATTCATTAGAACGTAAAGATAGTGATTGTAAAAAATCAGAAATCATGGTAGGTCTCAGCAATAAGCTGTTGGAAGCACTGGATTCTTGCTCCCAGATGCCACTAGATCTATTCAAAAGCAAAGAAAAATTGCCTAAAACAAAAATAGTCAGCTCCTACACGTTTGCAAGGGCTGACTATCCGACAATTATAATCCCATGAACATATCCAAAAATTCTACAGGGGTAGAATCCGTTTTGGTATATATTTAATGAACCTAGAACTTCAAATTTTTGATGGAATCTTTTGTTTTTCAAAATAGAGAGTTATACACTTTTGTATAACTCTCTATAGACAAATTATAATCCCATGAACATATCCTTTACTTAAAAAGGATCGCCAAATTTTTTCGATTTAGCTTGATTCTAAACTTTCATTTAAAATCATGATACAATGATCGAGAGATTATGAAGGGATTTCAAGGACATTTTTAGGCCGTTGTTATATATATTTTTTTATAATATAATACTAAATATCTATAAATATGTACTTTTAAATCATTTACAAATATTAAATATTTATAATATGATAATTATGATCCAAAAATGCAAGAAAATATTCGTCTTTTGTTAAAAAATTTAACAGATTCTGCCGAAAATTATCTTAAAAAAACCTCGTATCGAACCCAACCCTCTGATTTTTCCGGCATTCCAGGCTGCATGTGGCCGATTAACCATCAATCAAAAGCATCCGTTTGTTCAGAGTCAGTATCAGCATTCAATCAAATGCTGTATTCCTGGAATAAATCACCAGTAGATTATGAGCACTGTCTACTCCCGCCAGGTGTTCAATATTATAGACACCGTTGGTGGTTTGCCAAATTGTACCTATCTGGGTTATGGTTTGAGCTGCTGCCAGACCAAGATTGCCCGCCTTCCAATCTGAGGCCGGAGTCCACCAATATCCAATAAGTTGACCAGCTCCGTTGACTCCTGCCAGATGATCTATTCGTACACAAGAACTGGTCTGCCAGGCTAAAGTAGAGGTAGGTTCTATTTTTTCACCGGAGATTTGTGACACATTTATTTTTTGCCAATCATGTTGGGGAGACCACCAGAAGGTAAAAACCTCCCCACTGTTGGATACAGCCGCCAGATGCTCGACATTAAATGGTCCATTGGGTGATTGCCAACAGGCGATACCGGAATAACTATTGACTTTTTGATTTGATCGCTGCGACACACTGAGCCCTTGCCAATCATGCTGAGGTGACCACCAAAAAGTGATTAAATCTCCTACTGTGTTGATGCCTGCCAGGTGCTCAACATTAAATGCTCCATTTTTTGATTGCCAGCTGGTCAATGCGCTGTATGAAGTGAGCTTGATACCCGATTTTTGGGAAACATTGATACCCTGCCAATCATGCTGTGGGGACCATATAAAAGTGATGAGATCGCCTGCCTTAGTCTCTCCTGCCAGGTGCTCGACATTGAAAACTCCATTTTTTGATTGCCAACTGGTGATTCCAGATGCCGGGTGACATTGGATTTTAGCCTTTCTGGAGACATTGACGGCTTGCCAATCATGTTGAGGTGACCACCAAAAGCTGATTAAATTACCTTGTACATCAAATCCCGCCATGTGTTCAACATTGAATGGACCGTTTTTCGTCTGCCAACTGGTCAGCCTGGAATCAGGGGATAGTTTTATTCGGGTTTTCTGAGAGACATTGACCGATGTCCAATCATGCTGCGGAGACCATATAAAAGTGATGAGATCGCCACCTGGTGTAATTCCTGCGACATGTTCGACATTAAACTGACCATTCTTAGTTTGCCAGCCAGTCGTATTTTTTTGAATTTTTAATCCGGTGATGGTACTTATATTGACCTTTTTAACGACTTCCGGGATATTTCCAATTTTCAATAGCCCTCTCCCATTGGTAGCCACATACAAGGATCGATCACATGGATCGGAGATTGGATCGAATGAGGCTGCAAAAGGATTGTTAGGCAAAGCGGTAGCATTTAATAATCTTCGCCAGTCATTGTGTTGAGTAGCCATATATACACCCGAATTGGCGATGACAAAACGAAGCGAAGGATCTTCCCTTGAAAAAGTCATATCATGTATCAGGGTGACATTGCCATCATAACTATATTGATGTCCCTCCGTCACTAATCCATCGAGCAAAGTATCTAACATCCAGGTAGTGCCCCCGTCATCAGATCTTTTGATGCCATTCATATCGATCACATAGATCATATTCGGGTTATATGGATTTACATAAAACCTCAACAATTTTAAAGCCGTCGAATCATTGTTAGGATATATTGGCGACCACACTCTTCGGCCACTTTTCCATTTCCATAAAGTATCTTTTTTCTCATTGAGTGTCACGAAATAGGTAGGATCTTTATGTCCTCCTGCAGTTTGTACGATGGCATTGAACAAATCACTTTTATTGGGCTCTGTATAAAATGCAAAAGGCAACAGTGGACCGACTTCGGTGGCGAAGGCAGGATCAAACCAGTCTTCATCATTGTTCAGATTAGTCAATCTTTGAGTACGCAGCAGCACTCGTTTTTTTTGAGGATTGAAGCGGATCATGACAAAGTCAAAGTCATCCGGTACGCTTTCATTCTGCAAGGTTAAGATCAAGGGTCTATAACCTTTGACGGCATAATGACTGACCAGGTTGGTATTGCCTTTTAAGATATTGATTTGCTTTCTCTGGAGCGTGCTGCCTGCGTCTGGCAATCCATTAGGATCAGAATAGACATCGATGCCTGCCCCCCGGGGCGTAAAAGCCAATACTTTATGGGGCATCGCTATATCAGTATACCACATATCGCAATCTCCACAACCTGACAAAGGATCTCGCCAGGTAGCACCCCCATCCAAAGAATAAAAATCATCATCGTCTCCGACACCCATATAGAGTCCTGGTTTTTTACCTGCCAGGGCTGTGAGTCCAACATTAATAGGACCAAGCACGGACAGGCCTTTGCCCAATTGCCAGGTAGCTCCCCCATCTAAGGATCTGTATACTCCGCCATCATTAGCCACAAACGCTTTGCCTGATATAAATTGGTCCAGCACCCTGTTTTGGTTATAGGGTGGATCTACCCCTGTGGGTGCTTTAAGTTTAATATTAAAATCTTTGGACACATATAATCCGTGAGGGTCCACATGTACATAGTTCTCTGTCGAGGTCTGTCCGGCAAGCTTGGTAGCAGAAGCGTCCCGGGAGTTAAAACTATGCCAGTTCAATGAAAGAGAGGGAAATCCTTTACAGACATGCACATGATTTTTATCCGAAAAAAACAATAGATAGCCATCTGCTGTTTTGTTGACATTCAGGTAAGCGTTGCCACTGTTAGTCATTCTGTACACCGCAGGTCCTGCAACCGGCAGCCACGACGATTTTTGAGTATTTACAGCACTCGTATCGAAAAATGTATAGATCCCCCACCAGATACTACCGTCTGTACAAGGTATACCAAATGGCTTACCCGTATTGACCGCTTTTATTTTAGGGTCATCTTTTAAAGGAGTGTTTTCTGCAATATCGGGAGAGGATTGGTACTTAATGTCTGTACTGGATTGATAGAGTGAATTATCATCAGCATCGAAGATGATTCTTTCATTGGCATTCCACCTATTGTTTGAGTCAGCATCGATGTATTTTAGCTTAGGGATATCGATCAGGGACGGAAGAGAACTGAGCTTCAATCCGTAGATGATAATATCGCTATCGTCATACCCATTATTATCATTGACATCGTAGATGATATGGGTATTGCATATCGCGCCATCTCCATCCAACAAATTATTGTTTCTCCAATAACTGGGACCATTGGCCCAGGACGGGCTCGATACCATGATTTGATTGGTCGTACCTGGTATAACTACCATGATCTGTGCACTATTGCCACCGTGATCATCCACAGGGCCACCAATCATCGTTGGTATTTGCGCACTGAGGTCCCTGTGCCAGGTGCCACCTCCATTAAATGACACAAACACCACCCCTCGCCCTAAGGCATAAACTCTCCTGTTAGCACCTAGCAACTCGGCAATGGCGATGTGCCAGACTGCCAGGGGCATATTGGTTGTAGTCCAACTCACCCCTGCATCCCTGCTGGTATGGATCACACTTCCAGCGGCTATAAACACCAGATTGGGGTCATCCGGTGCTATGACTATCTGACCTAGACCATTGCCGATCAGTTGAATGAGGCTCCAGGTCTGTCCACCATCACGGGACTGGTAAGCTCCACTGGTGGAAATCGTTCTTGCAGTTTCGTAGGCCAATACATATACATGATCCGGATCGACCGGGGATACGACTATATCATTGATAAAACTAGCCGGCAATGCTCCAGGCACCACATTTTGGCCTGTTGGCGGCTGTGGTCGGGTCATCTGATACCAGTTTTCACCTGCATCATCAGAGCGCCATATGCCGGCCTGAGATCCTGCATATAACCTCGTGCCGTCTGCAGAGCCTGCGACATTAAATACTTTGCCGCTGGCAGAGTGATTTACACTGGAAGCGATTGGAAATGTCGTTGCTGTGGGGCTTACATCTTTGATGGTAGTGGGTTGAGCAATTAGGTTGGTGGCAGCCAACAATATCCAAACTGGGATGATTAAAATGCTGAAAAGTCGATCATACATGAGGTTTGTTTTTATTACAAGAAGTGTCTTTAAACTTCTTATTGTCCCCTTAATGTATGAATAATACTACTAAATAGAGCAAACTACGACCGACTCAGAAATATCCTTACTTGATTTAAGTGATATTTTAATTTTTGGCAGATTAAAATGGAGATCTCAAATCTGGATTTTGCACAAAACTGCTGTCTGTCAATGTGTGCAGAAAAGCGATGATATCTTGTTTTTGGCCAGGGGTCAACTTCAGTTTTCGGATGAAAGGATTTTTATTTTCTGCGAGAAAACCTCCTGAATCATAGTGATCGATAACCTCCTCCAATGTCTTGAATCTGCCATCGTGCATATAGGGTGCAGTCAGCACGATATTTCTCAGGGACGGAGCTCTAAACATACCATTTTCGGCAGTTGCGCCTGAAATGGCACCCCTTCCCTTATCTTTAAAATCATCCAATGAACTGACTTGTTGTATACCGTTATTAAAAAAATCTGTAGATGCCATCAAAGGCGCATTGTGACAATGAAAACACTCGGCATCTGGCAATCGACCACCAGATTTATCAAAATACATATCAAATCCCCTGAGCTCACTTTCAGTAAAAAATACTCCTGAGCCGGGAGTCAAGGCAAGATCATACTTGGACTTACCACTACTGACCATAGTCCGTTCAAATTGAGAAATGGCCCTGGCAGCCAGATATTTAGTAATAGAATCGATGGTCGTAATACCAAACGCTTTCCTGAAATCCGTAGGATAGTCTTTATGTCGCTGCAATCTTTGTATCGCATCAGGCCAATTAAAATGCATTTCCAACACATCTTCTACAGGCAAAAGGGCTTGAGCCTCGAGGGTGGATACTCTCCCGTCCCAAAACAAACCCGCTCTCTGAAAGCCGGCATCAATCAGGCTCATAGCACTGCGTCTGCCTGACAAACCATCTATGCCTTTACTGGTGGCCAACCCATCCGTAAAACTTTGGTTTAAATGATGACAACTCGAACAAGACTGAGTAGAATCTCCTGACAAGATCGGATCATAAAATAATTTTCTGCCTAAAGCCACACCCGCTTGAGTCAATGGATTGTCGGAAGGAATCTCCATAGCAGGATAAGTAGGGAGTGATGGTGTAGCCAGGGATACCGGTTGATAAGGGATGAGCAAAAGGTCTTCCTTGGTATCCAGACTTGGATCATAATCGCAACCAGCGATCATCACCAGCATTGAAAATAAACCTATAATCCTTATTGGCCCCATTAAAATTTAAAAGATCAATTTTTTAATTGAATGGCTGCTGCCAGTCTGGTGCTGAACAATTTCAACACCTCAATATTGGTCGGATTGTGATTAAGCGGGCTGCTTTTCAGATCAAAAAAACTTCCTCCGGGGGCATATACGTTTTTGATATCAAGGTCCAGGCCCATTTCTGAGGAAGCACCATTTGAGATTTTAATATTCTTTGCGATAGACACCCGTTGCAAACATTCATCTGTACCGGTATGAATAGCAAACCCTAAATCAAAAGTGCCCGTCCCCAATGAATCGAAGACCCCTTCCATCTTTGAGAAGATATAGGAGTTCCAGGCTTCCCAATAATGACTGGTAGAAGAGAGTGGATTGGAGCTGCTATAATCTTTGGGTTGCTTTTTATTAAGATCGGTACCGACCCCGACATTGAATTCAATGCCTGTATAATCGCCTGCCGGAATATCCCGCAGATTGATCAGTCTGTTATTGACATCTGTTGAGGTAAAATCGATCATTCCAACATCTGAAACATCAAGACTACCGCTAGCAGAAACGAGCCTGATCCCGGTCACATAAAAATCAAACTTGCTCCATTTGATCGCCCGGGTCCCGGCATAGGGAAATGACTTTAAGGTCACAAAATCTTCGCTGCCGTACTTTGGAGAAAAACTGATTTTCAAATCTCCGGATTGGTCATCGTCAGTTTTATGGCAAGCTGTAAGCCCTATCATCGATAGCAAAACCAAAACTCCTAATAATTGCAATCCCTTCTTTAAAATCGTAGTGTTTATCATTGCGCTGATCTTTAAAATAATATAATATCCCTCAAAGTTACGGGCATTATGCTTCGTTTATTTTAATCATTTAAGTTATTAACGTAGCAATAACTCATCTCAAATTGCCAGGCTACAGCAAACTAAACTTTGGGGTCAATATGTTCTTTGTATACTTTTTTCAGTATGGTTTTGACTTGGACAGAAAAGTCTTTATTCTGAATCCAATGGTAAAAATTACGGTCTCTTTTAAACACATCTATGACAGATTGTCCTATATATTTTCCAAAATTAAATACCATCACTCCTTCATTGTTTAGTTTAAGGCGATTGGTGACATCGACCATTTGAGGATCATTGGAAAAATCATGTAAGGCCTGGATGTCTGCTTTGATCGGACTGATGAACTCATTACCATCTTCGTCGGTCATCGTGGCATTCTGATATCTTTCTATTTGTCCTTTGAATATATTCACGACCGCATCAGCGTCGGCCAGCGCATCATGGGCTGAGATCAGATCTTGATTATTATAAAATTTTAAAGCTGCACGTAGGGTACGGGGCTCCATCTTATGAAAGATCCTCTGTGCATCTACTATTTTTCTGCCCGTTATATGCCAATCAATGCCAACTCTGGCAAATTCTTCCATCAATATTGGAATATCCAATTTATATGCATTGTAAGTCACTAAGTCCGCAGCTCCTATGAATGCCTTTATTTTGTCAGCTAGCAGACCAAAACCAGGTTTACGGGCTAGCTGGCCTGCATCAATATTGTGTATTGCATATGCCTCTTCAGAGATCGGGATACCAGGATTGATGAGCTCATTCCATACCAATCGCTCACCTCCTGGAGTGTATTTGATCATGGCCAGCTGTATGATCCGATCTTTTAAAAAATTAGGCCCGGTGGCCTCAATGTCTATGAATATTAAATCATTTGTGATAAAGTCTATGTCCATGCTTATACTTTGAGTAAACTAAGATTGAAAAATAAGCGCTTTGCCTTATTCAGGCACAAGGTACTGTTTGAAGCCCGGGGTCATATCCACTTGCAGACTGTCTCCGGCCCTGTAGATATAATAGGCCTCTATGCTTTGCCTCAATACGATAGCAGTACAGGAGTCCATACCCACTGTCATGCATGCAGTCGCCATAGCATCGATACTCGTACAATCCGATCCGATCAATGTCACACTCAGGAGCGTCGACCGCTGTGGAAAACCTGTCTTGGGATTCATCGTATGAGAATAGGTTTCAGCTCCTGAAGTATAAAAGTTTCGATAATTGCCTGAGGTTGTAATGGCCTCATCCTGAAGGGCCACTTTGGAAAAAATATCGTCTGTAGCAGCTGACTCCAGGGGTGTGTTTAACCCAACAGTCCATTTTTTACCATCGGGTTTTGTTCCTCTGGCTACCATTTCACCGCCTACTTCGGCGAGAAAACTATTATATCCACGATGGTCTAAAAACTGAGCGATCATATCTGCGCCATACCCTTGACCTATACCTCCAAAATCAAGTTCGATCAGGCTGTCTGATTTATACAATTCATATTGGTGACTGACTTTATCGTATTGGTAATTGACTTTGTCCATCCCGGTACTTTTTAGAATGGTCATTAGAATAGCGGTATCCGGATTTTGAACTTTGACCCTTCCGGAATAACCAAACCCCCAATAATTAACCAGTTTCATCACTGTAGGATCAAAAAAACCATGACTGGTCTTAAATGTTTGATGAGCTACGGATAAATTGGTGAAAAAGTGATCTAAAGCACCTGGGGTAGTATCATTTACCGGAAAAACGATCTGATGGCTCCGACTCTGATTAAAAAAGGTTACCAAAGAGTTTTTTTCATAAGTGGAGATTCCCAGATTAATCCAGTATAATAAGGAGTCGACAGAGATTTTTAGCGATTGTTCTTTGTTGGCATCAGAGGATGGATCGTAGATAGTGATATGATATGAAGTCCCCATGCTCTTGCCTTCGAAATGCATCTCTGGGTATTTCGCATTTTCCTGGCAGCCGAAAAAGAAAGCTAAGGAGCTTAAAAAGCAAATAATTTTTAACGCGGATAAGTGCAAGATGTTTATTTTTTCAATATGAAGATCCAGCAATTCCTAACCTTCTTTCATTTTGTCCATTAATCCTTCGGATATAGCTTCCTGTCCTGCACCATGCAACTGGACAGGCTTTTTCCTTTTACGGGTCCTGATATTCAAAAATTCTACGAAAAGAGAAAATGCAATAGCAAAGTACAGATACCCTCGTGGAATCGTACCAAGATGATTGCCAAATACATGTAAATTGGCTTCATGCGACCCTTCTGTGATCAACATAAAGCCGATCAAAATCAAAAAAGACAGCCCCAGCATCTGAATACTGGGATGCTGATTGACAAAATTACCAACCGGACCGCTAAACCACATCATGATTAATATAGAAAAAATAACTGCCAATATCATGATAATCAACACTTTAGTCATCCCGATAGCGGTCAGTATAGAGTCGAAAGAAAATACCAGGTTGATGATAGAGATTTGCCAGATAGCACTTATCAACGAAGGGGCCTTTGACTTGATATGAGATTTGGGCATGTCTTCGCCCTCTAATTTCTCGAATATCTCCGAGACGGATTTGTATAATAAAAACAACCCTCCTGCTATCAGGATCAGACTTTGTATCGAAAAGCCTGCAGAAGCAAAGCCCCAATCAAAAGAAATGATCGGCTTAGTCATCGCCATAAAGGCAGATATACCAAATAATAAGAGGACCCTAAACAGCATGGCTATGGACAATCCCCAGTTTCTGGCTGGTCGTTGGTCCTTAATATCCAATCTGGATGAAATAATGGTGATAAATATGATATTATCTATACCGAGTACAATCTCTAAAAAAGTGAGGGTCAGCAGGCTTATCCATACATCGCCAGAAGTAAAATCAGGGAAAGTCATTAAAAAAATTTGGGTTTGCGGGCTAAAGTTAAATATTAACCATCAAATGACATTAACTTAACTACATGGCTCCTTCCAAATATTAAATATTATATTATTATTTAATTTATTATTAACTATATATTAATTATTTATAATTGAGGACTGCATTCAAAGCGTGTGTAAGATTCTAACAAAAAGTCTAAAACTCTTATTGAAGTAATTCATCAGGATATAGAATCTATACTCTCTTAAAATTTTGGATCTTTCAACCAAAGTGGATTATCCGTCGTTGTAGTAATATCTTTACATCAAACACTTTTTATGAAAAATTTTTTGGTTCTGGTTGGCTTTATTGGTTTTACAGCCCTGGCCTTTGGTCAGACCGTACCAAGATATGTCCTGGTAGAGCATTTTACCAATACCTGGTGTCCTATCTGTGCCAGTCGCAATCCTGCCCTCAACGATCTCATGGAAAAATACGCTCAAAATGTACACAGGGTGTCCATACACCCACCCTATCCCTATAGTGGCTGTCCCTTGTATCAATTCAATAAAACGGAAAATCAGGATAGGGCAAATTACTACAATATATTTGGATCTCCTTCTGTAGTGCTCAATGGCGGAAATACGTTAGGTGGCACTCCACTGGTGTCAGAAGAAATACTTAAAAAAGAAATACAAAAGACCAGCCCCCTGGCTGTGGTAGTAACTGAATCTAATAAAGTGGTGACTGTCACCCTGAAGCCTAATGGATCGATAAATGGTAGTCTCAGGCTGATGGTATTATTGGCCGAACGCAACTTAAGATTTACAGCTTCCAATGGAGAGTTAGACCATCATGATGTCATGCGAAAGTTTTTGACACCGGTGACCGGCCAGGAAATCACTATACCTGACGCCAAAGAACAAAAATTTACTTTTACCTATACGGATCAAAACGGGTGGAAACCAGAGGAAATGTATGCCCTGGCTTTTGTACAAAATGCCAGCACCCATGAGGTGATCAATTCGGGTACCCGATTTGATGCTTTGACTACTCCCTTAAAGGCAGCTATCCCCACCCAATCCCTCAAAATATATCCTTCCATAGCAAGTGATCTGGTATACATGGACCTTCCTACCCACACCCCTGCAGGTTGGGACATCATCAATGCTCAAGGGCAAATTATGTTAAAAGGTGTCACCTCCGGGCAAAAGATACACTCCATTTATATCGGAGCCTTGCCTCACGGACTGTATTGGCTAAAACTGAATAGCGAGTCTACCCCATATACAGCCAGGTTTATTAAAAGATAAAGAGGCTTAATTATCAGGATCTTAGATGAAGAGATCCATTTTCAAGAGTAAGGATCTTATCACATTGGTCAGCCAGGTCAGGCTGATGAGTTACGATGACAAAAGTCTGATTAAAATCTGTACTGAGCTGGCGGATCAATCTATGAAATTCTTCGGCATTGGATTGATCCAGGTTGCCGGTAGGTTCATCTGCCAGGATTACGCTTGGATGAGAAAACAAAGCTCGGCATATAGCAGCTCTTTGTTGTTCTCCCCCTGACAGCTGAGAGGGCTTTTTATTAATATTAGCCTGTAATCCAAAGTATTGTATCAAAGTATTGGCTCTGTCATCCATATCTTTTTTACTCCAGCCCCCAATGTATCCAGGCATAGATATATTCTCTTTTAGATCAAACTCCGGAAGCAAATGATGAAACTGAAATACAAATCCGATCTCTTTATTTCTAAATTCTGACAATTTATCCGGACTCAGCGAGAAAGGAGTCTGTCCGGCGATAGTGACTGTCCCAGCATCTGGCCGATCTAGTGTACCCAAAATATGCAGTAAAGTACTTTTACCAGAACCAGACTTACCCATAATAGCTATGATCTCGCCCTGGCCTACATCAAGATCAAGATCTTTTAGCACTGTTACATCTCCATAGGACTTGCAAAGCTGTCTTGCCGATATAATATATTCCATTAATAGGGCACAAATCTCCTAATTTTTGGCATATAGAAAAATAATTCAGGCAATTGATGATATTTTAAAGCAAAGACCCACCAAAAAGCCAATTCTTTCGTTAAATAGGTAATGCCTCAAACAATTTATCTTAAGTCTTTCCTAAAGGTATCATTCAGTTTTCCTCACACATAAATCTCACTGATGATAGTCAATTCGAATTTTTTAACCATATTTGCGAGTCGCTTCAGTAGAAATTATGCGCATACTTCAGCTCTGTAAAAAATTTCCTTTTCCTTTAAAAGACGGTGAATCTATAGCGGTGACCCATCTGAGTAAAGCGCTTCACCAAATGGGTTGTGATCTGACATTGCTGTCGATGAATACGCATAAGCATCATTACGACATAGCTAATTTACCCAGCGATTATTCTTATTTCACTGAGATTCATTCTGTCAATGTCGATACTTCTATCAATGGCTGGGATGCATTCATCAACCTCGTCAAAGGCCAATCTTACCATGTAGCCCGGTTTATTTCAGAAGATTTTAATGATAAACTGATTGAGATCCTCACCAAAGAAAAATTTGATGTCATTCAATTGGAGACCCTGTACCTGGCTCCTTATATTGAAACCATTCAAAAATATTCTACTGCCATTATCTCTCTGCGCGCACACAATATAGAGCATGAGATCTGGGAGCGAATCATCGAACACCATCCCAATAATTGGCGAAAATGGTATCTCAAACACCTCACCAAACAACTGAAAAAGTATGAGGTGGAGCAATTTGAAAAATATGACCTCCTGATCGCTTTCACTGACCGGGACCTTGGCAAATTCAGAAAACTTGGATATCATAATGGGGCTATCACTTCGCCCATCGGCATTGAGTTAAAACAATATCAGCCTCACCTGCAGCCTAATACATCACTCAGCATTACTTTTATTGGAGCTTTGGACTGGATGCCCAATTCTGAAGCTTTAAACTGGTTTTTGACCAAGGTATGGAAAATGGTCAATGCCCATCATCCGGAGTTTGAGTTGCATGTAGCCGGACGCAATTGTCCTGATCATATCAAAAATCTTAAGATCCCTAAAGTGATCATTCATGGAGAAGTCGAAGACTCCAATCGATTTATCAGCAGCCATCCTGTAATGGTAGTTCCACTTTTGTCTGGCAGTGGTATGCGAGTGAAGATCCTGGAGGGTATGGCTTTGGGGAAAGTGATTATTACTACTTCACTTGGTTTGGAAGGCATACCGGCTACCCATAAAGAAAACATCCTTATAGCTGATACGCCTGAGCAGTTTCTCGAATGCCTGGAGTACATCCATTTTAATCCTGATGAAATCACCCGCTTAGGTCATAACGCTGTAAATTTTGTCTCAGACCGTTACGATACTTATAAAATAGCGACTGGACTGATTCACAAATATCACTCCCTGATCGAATCAGGATATCACAATCATGCGGTGTCTTAAGATTTGAAGCTATTCATCATTAGTTCACGATTTCCTTATCCTTTAGAAAAAGGGGACAAACTCCGACTTTATTATCAAATCCAGCAATTAGCCACACGTTTTGAGATCACCCTTGCCTGCATCAGTGATCAAGAAGTATCTGAAGCGTCTATGGATCAGCTTCGACCCTATTGCCAGGAGATCCATATCTTCAGAATCAAATGGCCAGGGATTATACTCAACTTGTTATCAGGTTTTTTAAAAGGACTTCCACTGCAAATTGCCTATTTTTTTAATTCAAACATCCGGAGAAAAGTGGATACTTTAATCGAAGTCACCCACCCCGATCGAATATATTGTCAATTGATCAGAGTGGCAGAATATGTCAAGTCCCAACCAGGTCACAAGACCCTGGACTACATGGATTGTTTTAGTCACGGCGCAGCTAAAAGATCTCAGTATTGCAGTCTGTGGACGCGATGGTTTTGGAATCTCGAAGCCAAAAGGCTATCAAATTATGAATCTTCGATCTATCCTCGTTTTGATGCCCATACAGTGATCTCCCAGCAAGACGCTACGAACTTCTCGCTTAAAAGCACCCAAATTCTTACTCCAGTCTCTAATGGTTTGGCGCCTCAATTTTTCAAACTTACAGTGACCGGTACGAGGGATATCGATCTCTTATTTTTAGGCAATCTTCAATATTACTCCAATATCCAGGCTGTCAAGTATTTGATTAAAGAAGTTATCCCCCAAATCGCTCAATCAGACCGCAAGCTCAAGATAGTCATTGCAGGGGCCGATCCCGACCAGGCACTAGCAAAATGGATTGCGAATAGTCAATACCCTATAGACTTAATCGCTAACCCTGAGTCATCGGCCGCTGTCTATCTGAGGGCAAAAGTATTCGCAGCCCCGATCACCTTGGGTACCGGGCAGCAAAACAAAGTATTGGAGGCCATGGCCTGTGGGTGTACGGTCATCTGCAGTAAGGAGGTAAGATCAGGGCTTGATACACTGGCACCTTATTTATTTGTAGCTGAAGGTCCCGCTGAATATGCCCAATATATTATCGATGCAAACCAAAATTTTGACCTCAACTGGTCCAATCGAATGCGGGCCCGCGAGGCGGTACGACAACTTTTCTCCTGGGAGCACCATACTAAAAAACTTTTATCCATCATCGAAAAAGGGTAGTCGGATGCAAGACCGTTTTTTATGCGGCCAAGAATGTATAATTTGTTGATTTTTAATTTATTATAATAAATTTATGGTAGGAGTCAACGAAGCCTATTTGGAAATATCCCTTAAAAATACGGAGGAGTAATCTCCATCAGTGTGGCCAGCATTTTTAATCCTTACATTTGCAGGCAAATGAATCAAAATACAGGCAATCTACACACCATAGAAGAAGCCATCCAAGATATACAGGCAGGCAAAGTGCTCATCGTAGTAGACAATGAAGATCGTGAAAATGAAGGCGATTTTATTTGTGCTGCCGAAAAAATCACC
The DNA here is from genome assembly GCA_016709995.1 of Saprospiraceae bacterium. NCBI lineage: Bacteria > Pseudomonadati > Bacteroidota > Saprospiria > Saprospirales > Saprospiraceae > Saprospiraceae bacterium. The sequence goes on along the minus strand of JADJLQ010000003.1, from coordinate 139,102 downwards.
CCAGAGATCATCAATTTTATGGCAACTCATGGCCGAGGCCTCATCTGCGCCCCTTTAGACGAAAACCGGGCTGACGAGCTCGATCTTCCTCTAATGGTATCCTCCAATACAGCTTTTCATGAAACGGCTTTTACCGTATCTGTAGACCTCATAGGGCAAGGCTGTACTACCGGAATATCCGCTCATGATAGATCCAAGTGCATCAAAGCACTGACCATGCCAGAAACCAAGGCCACCGATTTCGCAAAACCCGGACATATCTTTCCACTCAGAGCAAAGACAGGAGGGGTGCTCCGACGCAATGGCCATACCGAAGCTTCTGTTGACCTGGCTAAACTGGCAGGTTTATACCCGGCGGGAGTCCTCGTCGAGATCCTTAATCAAGATGGTTCTATGGCCCGCCTGCCTGAGCTGATAGAGCTGGCAGCTATCCATAATTTGAAAATAATCTCTATTCAGGACCTGGTGACGCACAGACTCAAAAAAGAAAGAATCGTAGAGCGATCCTACGAGCGGGATATAGACACAAAACACGGATCCTTTAAAGCCATCGTATTCAAACAAAATAATGGCGACGAACATCTTGCTATTGTAAAAGGCAGCTTTCTACCGGACGAAGTAGTCCCGGTACGGGTCCACTCCTCATCCGAATCAGGCGACATCTATAGTATACTATTCAATGGATATGCCAGCCAGGTAGAAAAGACCATGGATTATATGCAATCCACAGGCAAAGGGGTATTCCTCAACCTATTCCATGAGGAGAAAAAAGTATCTATTCTCGAAGCGCTCAAAGATCACAACAACCAGACAGGGCAACATCCGGATGCTACAAAAGAGCAACGTGATTTTGGTATAGGTGCGCAAATCCTGCGGGATCTGGGTATCTGTAAGATTAATTTGATCACCTCACAACCACGAAAACGGGTAGGGCTTAAAGCCTTTGGCCTGGAGATAGTGGATCATCTGGATCCAGATACTATATAGGTTTGGTCCGAAAAATTCCTGATTTGATCGAATATGACCTTGAGAAAGGAATTTAAAGTATTGAATAGAAGGTTTATATATCAAAATCGATCTCTTCCATGCTTAGACAAATCGTTATTTCTATCGGGGCGCTGCGCATCAGCAAAGATTTTATAATCAAATACAGACTGTGGGACAAGTGGCAATCCATGCGTTGGATCTATACCACCTTTGCCGTGCTCGCTATTGCACTGGGTTTTAAAATGCTCGGGCTAATAGCTGATGGCATCTCTAATCTAGGTCATATCGTCACCGGTGATTTTGACCAGGTGCATCTGGGGCTGACTGGCGGGGCATTTTTATCAGATTGGAATTTTACCAATTCCGGTTTTTACAATTACGTATTCTTATTTCTGGTGATGTCATTTGTGTTTCATTTTGGAGGTAGGGCCCTGGAGATTTTGTACGGCATCCCTTATAGACCCACCTTCAGGTTTTTTGTCAAATCACAAATCAGAACTGTCATAGCAGTCTTTATCTGTTTTATTTTGGAGCAAGTGTTGACTGGTCTGAGCTCGGCAGCCTTAAGTATCATGGGTGGTGCTTGGTTAAAGTGGTTAGCAAAGTTTTTAATCCAAAGTTTTTTATTTGGAGCTATCATCATCGATGGCTTGCATGAGATGCGCGGATGGTCGATCAACAAAGGCATCAAACATTCTTTTGACCACTACCCCGGTGTGGCTGTGTTATTTGGTGCCGTTGGATTATTGTTTTCCAAAATTCCATTTGTTGGCATTGTACTGGTGGGCTCTGTACTGACAGTAGGTATCCTTCTCGCAATTAAAAGGGTGGATACGATACAGGCTTAATGTTTATTTGGGCTTTTTAACCGGCAAAAATATCTCGGCTATCATGCACCGCACACTGCCTCCCCCATATTTTTCTATAGTAGGTATCGGGCTGGAAAGAATATCACCCGATGCTCTGAGCATCAGTAATTGCTCCGGAGTCAGGGAGGACCTGGCGGATTCTGACATTACCCAGATTAAATGGTTCTCTTTATCTCTCAATTGAATCATATTTCCCGCAAAATTCAAGACCTGCTCCCAGGAGAGGTCTACCAATTTCTTCTCTGTCCTCCCAATAGCCTCCAGGAGCATTTTTTTTTCGTTTTCATCCCGAATAGCTGACATACATACGACGGCTATATCTTCACCCAAAGCCATGATGACATTAGTATGATATACCGGAATCCCCTGAGGATCAAATGCATTAAATACTATTTTTTCATATTGTCGGATCAATGCAAACCGTTCTAAAAGTTCAGGGTTTGTGCGTGGACTCAAACAGGCATAGACCAGTTTGTTTTTTCTGTCCAGGATCATACTACCGGTGCCTTCCAGGATTTTGCCATCTTGCTCATCGTGTTCAAAAGAGTATCGGTTTTTTATTTGATAGGATGCTTCTAACAGGGTCACGATGTCTTCTCTGCGTTCTGCTCTTCTGTTAGGCGCCTGCATCGGATAGGTAATGAAGGTGCCGTCAGAATGTGTTGTAAACCAATTATTTGGAAAAACAGCATCCGGCTTTACCGGCTGCGGGGTGTCTTCAACCACCATGACCTGGATGCCCGCGCGCACGAGCGTATGCACGAGCTCATCAAATTCTTTGGTAGCCTCGAGGGAAATTTGAGCTGCTTGCTGATGGATAGGGGCAGCCTGGAATACATTAGACATCGCTGTATCAGTATTAAATCCAAAGGAGGACGGCCTAACCATGAGGATGTGTGAAGTAGTCTGAGGATCGTTCATCGATTTATACCAATCTGTTTTCATAATTTAATTGAAAGCGATTTGTCGCCTATGGTTAAAGATAATTTGAATTGACGAATATGGTCAAAATCAGCGAAACTATGAGCAGAGAAGCCCATTTGAAGGTATTCGACTGTCACAGCTGGCATACAGATACGAAAGTTGCCGTCTAATATAGGTTCAAAAAATCCCGACAAAATATCTTTCCGCATCTTTGCAGTAAAAAATAGACAAAAACGAATGGGAAAGATCCAAATTAATATGAAGCAAGGTAGTGTAGTGCATGATGAGGACATTATCATCGGTATAGACCTGGGTACTACCAACAGCCTCGTAGCTTATATGGAAAATGGACAGGCTGTCACTATTAAAACTTCTGATCAACGATCTGCTCTGGTACCATCTATACTCAGCATAATTGACAGTAAAGTCCTGGTGGGTGAAGAAGCCAAGGCCAGGTTAGTCACCAATCCCTCTGAAACAGTCTATTCTGTCAAACGATTGATGGGCAAAAGCCTCAATGATGTGACCCTACAAAAGTCTTTTCTGAGCTATGATCTCAAACTGGATGATCCGGATGCATTGGTGAGAATCAAAATAGGAGAACAATATTATACCCCGATCGAACTCAGTGCCCAGATCTTAAAGCAGCTCAAACTGATGGCAGAAGACCATCTCAAAAAAAATGTCACCCAGGCGGTCATCACCGTCCCAGCTTATTTTAATGATGCCCAGAGACAGGCCACCAGGGATGCCGGCAAGCTCGCCGGACTCGATGTGCTGCGTATCATCAACGAACCTACCGCTGCCAGTATGGCTTATGGATTGGGCATGAAAGAAGGTATCAATGAGATGATTGCCGTCTACGATTTGGGGGGAGGCACTTTTGACATCTCGATATTACATATCCAGGATGGCGTATTTGAAGTATTGTCTACCAACGGTGATACCTATCTGGGTGGTGACGACTTCGATCATGCCATTATGGAATATTGGATCACAGCGTCCGGTATGGACAAGGTCGCCTTGTTTGCAGACAAAAGCAAAACACAATCCCTAAGGTTGACTGCAGAAATCGCTAAAAAAGTACTGTCCTCAGCAACCGAATATTCCACTCAATGGTACGACCATCCGTTGACTATCACCGCTGCTAAATTTGATCAACTATCAGCACCCATCATCAATAAAACCCTGGAATGTTGCCGACAAGCATTGAAGGATGCGCAGTTGGGAACTGATAATATACTCAAAGTCATCATGGTGGGAGGGTCGACCAGAGTACCCGGTGTGCAACATGCAGTCAAATCATTTTTTGGGGACAAACTCTATAACGAATTAAACCCAGACGAAGTAGTCGCTTTGGGAGCGGCGGTGCAAGCCAATATACTATCCGGCAAAGATCAGCGATTTCTCCTGATAGATGTGACCCCGCTGTCCTTAGGGATAGAGACGATGGGTGGGCTGATGGATGTGATCTTGCCTCGTAACTCTAAGATACCCTCCAAGGTAGCGAGGCAGTACACGACTTCGGTCGATGGCCAGGTAAAATTAAAGATCACCATATATCAGGGTGAAAGAGACCTGGTCATGCACAATAGGAAACTGGGGGAATTTATACTTAGTGGTATCCCTCCTATGCCTGCAGGATTGCCAAAAATCGAAATCCAGTTTCTCATCAATGCGGATGGTATCCTCACGGTCAAAGCAAAAGAACTTAGATCAGGAGTACAGACCGAAATAGAAGTCAAACCACAATACGGACTAGAGGAGTCAGAAATGGCCCGTATGCTTACAGAATCTGTAAAGTATGCTCAGCAGGATATGATCATAAAAGCCATGCAGGAAGCCATCAATGAAGGCAAAAGCCTGATCCTGGCCACAGATAGATTTCTAAAACAAAACGACGCCCATCTTCTCCCAATTGAAAAAACGGATATGAGCGCGATGAGAGATAATATCCAGGCAGCCATCGATGCTCAGGACAAAGATCTGATCTACGATACCATAGAAAAACTGAATCAATACAGTGGCCCATTAGCTCACCGGATGATGGACATCAACATCAGCAAAGCTTTGCAAGGCACCAGAGCTATCGAATGAGGATATTTATTTTATTCATATTAATAGGTGGTCTTAATACGGGGCTTGCGCAAAAAGACCCTATTCGCAAAGAACTCAATCGGCTGATCAAATACGAAACGGATATTGATTTCAAATCGACGCCAGGATTTATCATAGGCATGATCGACGAAGACACTTCTTTTGTATACTCCTTTGGACAAAGAGCAGTGGATGACCCTGGCCCGATCACCAAAGACGATCAGTTTGAAATCGGAGGAGTTACCAAAGTATTTACAGCCTTGTTGGTAGAGACTTTAGCCGATAAGGGTCTACTTGATCTATCGAAGCCCATCAATGAATTTCTGCCCTTCGCCAATCCTTCCTTTGACCACTGCACACTCTTTAATTTATTGACTCATACCAGTGGTCTTCCCAAGCTGCCCCCGGGTTGGGGCCTGATCGAAGATGATAGTCGCAATCCTTATGCGGCTTTCAGCCAAAAGGACCTTGAGTCATTCTACCGATCCTATTCATTACAAGATCCATCATCTTCCACCTATCTCTATAGTCACCTCAACTACGTGATGATCGAATGGATCTTACAATCCGTCTTTGATAAAACATATATTCAGCTTTTCAAAGAAAACCTACCCGCGGATCTTGTCATTTCTTTGGATTCATCTACGACCATAGCAGGTTATGATCGCCAAACCCGACCAGTCAAACCATGGACTTCTCAGACCTTCGGAGCCGCACTGGGAGGCAAAGCCTCTCTGCATACGCTTCTGAATTTAACTTACCTTTTTCTTTATCCCCCAACGCCAGCTTATCTGGCATTGATACATCCACAACAGACTAGCATCAGAGGAGAAAAAGGATGGGTCGCTCCAGGCTGGCAGGTAGTAACTATCCCTGGTGAACGATTTTTATACGTACATACTGGTCGCACCGAAGGGCATCATGCTTTCGTAGGTTTATTACCGGATACACATACTGCAGTCGTCGTACTCGCCAATTCGGCTAGCGGTACTGAATTATTAGGCCTTAGTGTCCTTCGTATGATGAATAAGAATTGGAAAAGGAAAGGGGGGTAATAGGCATCCCGAGGCTTCGGGAGACAATAGGCAAAATAAGCAATAGACAATAGGCAATCGGCAAATAGACATCCCGAAGTCTCGGGGTAAAGGGTAAATAACCTGCGAAGTTTGCGAACTGGCTGGTGCGGAAGACTCTATTCAGGGTCAGGGGTTGCGCGCCAGCTCGCGTAAACCATCCCTGACAGCTCTTGGCTTATACCTCAATAATTCCTTAATTTTGAATCCTATGAAAAAGAAAACACTCGATGATCTATCAGAGCTCAGAATGGTATTTTCAACGGACCCATCATCGGTCCCACCACAAGAGGAAGAACCGACACAGGATGACCTGACTCCATATGCCAAACAATCTATCCGGATCTCCCGCGACAAAAAGCATCGCGGAGGCAAAGAAGTCACTTTGCTGGAAGGATTCGAATTAAACGAATCAGGACTGGAAGCCATGGCTAAAATGCTCAAAACATCATGCGGTGTAGGCGGATCTGTCGTCGAGGGCTTGGTCTTACTCCAAGGGGATCAAAGAAAGAAATTACCTGCAGTGTTGCAAAAAATGGGTTTTAAGAAGATTAAGGTGATCCAATAAGGTGTGGCAGAACTACCCTGTTTTTAAAAATTGGCTTATGCATGCTCTTTATAAATCCATTTGGACTCTCTTAGCACTAATCATTATCTCCTGTAAATGAGGACCATGTCCTGAATTTGAAATCGAAATTGATCTTAAATACCTTAATCAGCAGGGTCACTCCATTTTCGAAAATGAAGCACTCAGTACTGAAAAGGATGTTACCATCTATTATATGCAAGATAACCGATTTACACGGGTGTATAGTCCACCTGGTACCATGGTGACGACTAATACTGTTTATGTTAAAATCCTCCGAACAGCTCTTAATACCGATCCCTCAAAAAATGGCTTTTGCAGGACCATACTTCAGGTCAAAGGATTCGAGCCGGATACCATAGATGCCACATTTGGTCAGAAAAAGAACCTCACCGTATTGGATCGATTGGTGCTCAATGGAAGAGAGCAGCATCGGTTTGGAAAGAATCAACTGGTGACGATAGTGAAGTAACTTCCCTATGCAGAGCAAGTAAATAGTCGTTTTTTCATGTTTAAGAATCCATCATTCATTTTAGGCTGCCTCCCTGCCAGGTAATAAAATCATCTTGCCCTGCTGACCTCCAAGGAATAGAATACGAAGTATTTTTAACCATTGTGCACAGATCCATTAGAACCTACTCAAATCCTTTCTCTTCTAATCTATTAAGTCAATCCTTAATGACACATGATCATTATTTCTCCGTTCCAATCCAGAGCATCAAAATGAATAACGAAATTGATTAGCCAGGAGGAATTCGTAGAGACAACTCATTGACCCAGATCTTTAAAGTTTAATGTTGACTACGAACATTTGTTAAAGCCCTATAGACTGATCAATATCAGGCAGTTTCTTTATCATACTATTGTTATTTTAGATACTTTTGCAAAATAAGAAATGGATACCGCCAGGCAGATCAGTGCATATACCCTTATACTTGTAGTCGTATTGAAGACTTTCAGTATGGTTTCTGCATTGGTCTCATTCGAGTTGAACAGGCAATATTATGCAGAGGTACTTTGTGTAAATAAAAACCGACCTGAATTAGCCTGCCATGGAAAATGTGTATTAATGCAAAAGATTTCTATGCAAATAGAGACTGAACATCATAGAAGTTCAGATAATTATCTCAATTTTTTTCAAAAAATATTCGAATCTATTGATGTATTCACTCAAGGCTCATGCGAATCATGGTCCTTCAATGAAAGCAATCTAAATACAGCGCTATTTGATTACACCGCATGTATTCCTACTGGCATACATCGTTCCATTTTCCACCCTCCTACCATTTAATTCTATATCTCCATTTGTTTGACAGCTGAGTACAAGACATTCTTTGTATCAGAGTCAGCCAATGGAACAAATGGGATTTCTCTCCTTACTCATGTATCTGAACTAAATTCAAATACATGTTTGGAAAACGGATTGAAATTTTATCGAATTTTTCAGAAACCAAGTTGATTTAACGGTACGCATGAGATTTGCGTATTAACCTTTTTATCGTTCGCATGAAAAAAATAATTCTGATCGTTTCAGTGATCATAGGTCAGTGGTCATTGACGAAAGCCTGTGATGCTTGTGGCTGCAGTATGCATGGCATAGGGGTGGATATGATATCTGTATTGCAAAAAAACTATTTTGGCATGCAGTATTATACTGGCACTTTCACCTCTAATCTGCCGGACTCCAAAGGCTCAAAAGACAAGTTTAGAACACTTGATTTTTCATTGCGGGTTGGTATAAAATATAAATGGTATGTGCTCATAGATCAGCCTTACATATACAATACCAGGAAGCATCCGGATGGCAATGGTACTGTGCAAGGAATAGGTGATAGCAAAATCTCTGTACATTATATTCTCAGCAAACAGTCAAAAAGCGCCAGCAATCTTCATTTTTACATTGATGGAGGTATGGGCATAAAAGGCGCAACCGGAAAATATGATCCATATATTCACATACAACAGAATTTGCCTGAAAATTTTAATGTAGGCAATGGAAGCTGGGGTATTTTTTCAGCAACTAATATAGGAGTCTCGAATGACCGATGGTTGGCTTTTATGAGTACACAATACATGCATTTTTTCAATACAAAAGAAGATTATCATTTTGGTGATCAGTCATCGGCCCAGCTCGTTTTGGGGAATAAATTGAAAAAAATGGGAGCATTTTCGCTAACCCCTTATGCAGGTTTCTTAGGAGAATTTATACAGAAAGACCATAAATCCTTGGCCCATTATTCTACGACTGGAGGAGCTGGATTGTACACTTCATTCGGAATAAGCATTCAGTCAGGAAGATTCAATTTCAACACCTATGCAAGCATTCCTTTAGTGCAGCAGTATTCAAATGATGATCTGCAGGCTGCCAATAAAATTCAATTTCAAATAAGTTATTTATTCAATTAAAAAAAATATAATATAAATGAAAACTATTCAATTAAGTATCTTAGGATTATTACTTTTTACATCTATCTTCTCTTGCAAGAAAGATGAAATCACTGCAAATGCTGGAGCTGTAGAGCTGGAATTTGACAACATAGCCACCTTAAATAATGTAGTCAAACAATTAAGCATGGTTCCAGCCGGCAGTACAGAATACGCCTATACCAATGGAATGAACCAGAAGTACAACATCAGTTTACTTAAATATTTTGTATCTGCTATTGAACTCCAGGGACCAAATGGAGAATCGTTTAAAGATGAAGTATCTGTTTCTGCATCAGGCACCAAAGGTTATTATCTCATCAATGAGCAAGATCCTGCATCCCAGGTAGTTACCTTGAAGAATGTTCCGGCAGGAAAATACAATAAAGTGATCTTTACTGTTGGTGTAGATTCAGCAGGGGTGAGCGATGGAGCAGTAGGTGGGGCTTTGGATATCGCCACAAGTAAAATGTTTTGGAATTGGAATTCTGGTTATATAGCCGTAAAATTTGAAGGTCAGTCTGATGCGTCCAATGGAGGCGTAACCGGTGCAGAAACCATCACAGCCGACAACAAAAACGGTATGGCCTTTCATGTAGGGGGATGGAAAAATATTGCAGGCTCCGCATTCGTATATAATAATAAAAAAATCAACCTGACATTCGATACTGATGCAAAAGTAGATGATGCCAACACACCTCAGGTACACATGCTTTTTGATGTATCCAAATTATTTAGTGGTGTAAACAAAATCGATTTTTCCGGAAATCACAATGTGCATAAACCTTCAGATGGTGTGAGCATAGCTGACAATATCGAATCTGCATTCATCTTCGATCATATCCATCAGTAAGAATCCATAAAAACAATCATCGATAATCAATCTAGTTTTTAACAAATAAAATATTATGAAGCTCATTTCCGGTGTAAGCATGATACTATTCATCTGGATAGTATCATGCACTACGGAAGAAAGTAGTACTACACCTTTTCCAATTGCCAAACCAGAACATTTTCCTCCGATCCTGTACAACCTGGAATCAAATCCACTGACGCAGGAAGGGTTTAAACTGGGCAGAAAACTTTTTAATGATCCAATACTTTCTTCCGATGGATCTGTAGCCTGCAGCAATTGCCATGTAAAACAAGCAGCGTTCACTGATCCACAACATCGGCTGAGCCTGGGGGTAGATGAGCGAGCCGGTATTCGAAATGCTCCCTCTATCGCCAACATGGCTTTTTTCAGTGAATTTGTTTGGGATGGGGGAATCATTCACCTCGATTTCGTACCGCCCAACGCCATTGAAAATCCATTAGAAATGAACGAATCATTAAGTCATGTAATGAATAAACTTAACAGACATGCAGAATATCCGGAATTATTTCGCCAGGCTTTTCCGGATATGGACACGATCACTTCTGCCTATTTATTAAAATCACTTTCACAGTACCAGCTCCACTTGATATCCGCCACTTCTCGATATGATCAGGTGATCTTGGGAAAGGAGGTATTTAGTGAAGATGAAAAAATTGGATTTGAATTATTTTCGAATAAATGCTCCCAGTGCCATGCAGGACAATTATTTACTAATATGGGATTTAGCAACAATGGACTCGATACGGAGTTTGCGGACTTAGGCCGGGCCAGAATCACCGAATCAGTAAAGGATCTGGGCAAGTTTAGAATCCCCTCCCTGAGGAATTGCGCTGTGACCGCTCCTTATATGCACGACGGAAGGTTTAAAAGCCTGGAGGAGGTATTGGAACATTATGAGCATGGTGTACATGACTCACCCACACTGGATCCCTTACTCAAAGAAGCTGGTCACCTCGGTATTTTTCTCTCTGCCAATGAAAAACAATCTTTATTACACTTTTTAAATACTCTGACGGATCATGATTTTATTTATAATCCGGATTTATAATTATGTCAATAAGTTCTGTAAATACCACCATAATTCTTTTTAATTACTTAATTTTTTTAATATGAAAAAATCATTTTTATTCAACATTTTATTTATAGGTTTTGTTTTATTTTCGTGTCACAAATCTGAAAGCGATGATAACCCTCCTGCACTGACAATTACCTCGCCTACGGCTGGCTCATCATTTGGTGTCGGGCAAACTATTTCGATCACGGGGAGCGTCACCGACGAAAGTCTGCATGAACTATTAATCTCCGTGACGAGAAAGTCTGATGGCAGTATACTCTTCACGCCCACCAACCCACCGGAGGTCCATGATCTGACCTCTTATAATATAGATGAAAAATGGAATCCTGTCGGAATTTCAAGCACTACACCAGTGACACTGACCATCAGCGCAGAAGATCACGATGATCACCTTACCATTAAGACAGTGGATTTTACCATAAACCCTTAAACCAATTGAAGTATGATTAGGGAATGTAAAATCTGCCTGGTATGTCTTTGGATGATCATTCCGGGAATTTTTTCGGCTCAATCCAAAACTGATAGTCTTGCCCAAAGACACAATGAAATGATGGCTATTATGATGACTCAACCTAAATATCCGGTCAAAACCATTGGTATCTATGTATACGATGGATTCAATACGCTGGATGCTTTCGGACCATATCATGTATTGGGAGAACTTATGGGTGCAGATGTATTTTTTGTTGCAAAACAAAAAGGATTTGTACAAAATCAGCGTGGTGTAAAAATACAAGTGGATAAATCAATCGATGTGGTCAATAAATTGGATATTTTAGTTATTCCTGGAGGAGCCAGTGAAACATTTTTACAAACAAAAGACACGGCACTTCTCAATTGGATCAAAATGATCGATCAAAATTCAGTATTTACTACAAGTGTATGCACAGGCGGATGGATACTCGGAGCGACAGGCCTGTTAAAAGATAAAGAGGTCACCTGCAACTGGTATCGAGCAGATGAAATCATGAAAATGTACGGAGCAAAGTTTATCCAAAAGCGGTACGTTAAAGATGGCAAATACTGGACTTCAGCAGGAGTCACTGCAGGAATGGATATGGCCCTGGGTATTGTGCAGGAACTGATGGGGGACAAGTATACACAAGGTGTCATGTTGGATCTGGAATATGATCCTGAGCCGCCGATAGAAGCCGGTTCAGTGACCAATACAGATGATCTGGTAATAGAAATGATGCGTACGATGTATGACTCTGGTCTCCTTCCGATGATTGAATCGGAAAAAAAATTAAGGCTTCCAAAACCCACGATCTGGGAAGCTTGGCCTGATTTGGATGCATATCACAAAATAATGTCAGCTACTTTTCATCCTGCAGAATCAGGCGATCTGAGTCCGCTTAAAAAATATGCCTCTGAACTCGCCAACCTTGCTACCATTTTAAGAAAAGCAAATGTACCTACGGAGTTTCAAAAACCTGCAATGTCAGAAACTCTCAATTTATTGGAGAAAGAATCCATTTCCATTTTGAAACAAGTGAATTCAAAGAAGTCCGATGTCTTGCTTAAAAATTCGATTTACGCCTTACATGATAGATTTCATGAAGTTGTAGAAAGATGCTTGGATAAAAATTGACTGGCCCATCAATAAGGAAGAGTCAATAGAGATAGCCATGAGGCAAATAATCGGATAACCCTTAATCAAGCAACCTCCTATACATAAATTTGAACTGTAAAAAGCTGAGATAGCCAGGGTGCACATACGCTCTGCTAATCAATAGAATTTTGACTTATGATCGGATACAACCATCGGGGCAATAACCAATAACGTTTAATAACTGCTGCTTGGTTGATAAATGCAAGCAACACAGCTTATCAATTTGGCATCATGACGCAGGAGTTCTTACTTCAACGCTTGTACCTGCGTCAGGATTCGTCCTCATAAAACAAAGGTCATTGGGGATCCATGGCCTATATCATCAAATTAGCTCAATTCTTAATAAGAGGTTAAACCCTCCTTTATATCTCAATCTATTGTTCCATTACTGCAAAAAATGACGATTTTTGCACCGTTTCTCAATATAAAAACGATTATGAACAGTTATATCGATCTCCAGGGGATCACAGCCCGCATCGAGCAGGAATCCGGATTTATAGACCAGATCAAATTACAACTCCAGCATACCATCATCGGCCAGGAAATCATGATCGAGCGCTTGCTCATCGGATTGCTCTGCAAAGGTCATATTCTGCTGGAGGGTCTTCCAGGCCTGGCAAAAACCTTAGCCATCAAAAGCCTTGCAGGGGCAGTCAATGCATCTTTCCAAAGGATCCAGTTTACTCCAGATTTATTGCCAGCTGATATCATAGGTACACTCATTTATAATCAGGGGATCAATGACTTCCAGGTTCGCAAAGGCCCTATTTTTGCAAATTTTATCCTCGCTGACGAGATCAATCGTGCTCCTGCCAAAGTGCAAAGTGCATTGCTCGAAGCCATGCAGGAGAAGCAGGTCACCATCGGCAAGGAAACTTATCGCCTGGAAGAGCCTTTCCTGGTCCTTGCTACGCAAAACCCCATAGAACAGGAAGGCACTTATCCCCTGCCTGAAGCTCAGGTAGACCGATTTATGCTCAAAGTACTTATAGGATATCCCACCAAAGAAGAGGAGCGCCAGATCATCCGCATGAATATTGGTGACGAAAAACTGAGGGCGATCACTCCGGTGGTGCAGACTGAAAATATCCTCAAAGCCAGAGAGGTTTTGAACACTATTTATATGGATGAAAAAATAGAACGATACATTATCGATATCGTATTTGCCTCCAGGCAGCCTGCTGAATACAAATTGGACGAACTACAGAATTTTATCCAATACGGTGCTTCTCCCCGCGCCAGCATCAATCTTGCCCTCGCATCAAAAGCCGTAGCTTTTATTAACAAAAGAGGATTTGTCATCCCGGACGATGTGCGTTACATTGCCAAAGATGTGATGCGACACCGTATAGGACTGACCTATGAAGCAGAAGCAGAAAACAAAAACTCAGACCACATTATTTCAGAGATTTTAGCCAAAGTAGAAGTACCCTAATGAGAATATTATTCCTGTATTATTTTTTATTTCCATTCATCAGTCAGACTCAGTCCCTGGAGACCGGCCTGGCCGATCAGTTTTTCAAAAACAAAACTGTAGCCTGGGAAAAGACCTATTCCGGATTTTGGGATGAAACCATTCCTGTTCAACTGGACCTGGTATCTGATGGCGAAAACTGTAAAGGTTATTTTTATTTTGGAGACAATAAAACCAAGTATGTACTTTCCGGCACCATCCAAAACAACAAGCTAAAATTGGATGAGCAAGATCTAAACTCGACCCTGACCGGCAAGTTTGCTTTGGAGATGGATGACCAATCTGTACGAGGCACCTGGTACAATGCGGATCGAACCTATAATGCCAGCATCTCGCTCAAAGAAGGTAGTCCTGCACCCGCCACTACTTTTTGGGTAAGATCCTATGCCTCCAAATCAGACCCGGATGAATGTATGGTCTTGATACACAAAGATTTTTCAGACCAAATCGCTGAGAAGTTTTATTATAAAATGCTCAACAAGACCCTGTACGGTACATCAGAAATTAAGGATGATGAAAGCTTTCACCAGGAATCCAATATGGTAGATTATCTACAACATAACGCTGGAAAACTAAGTACCTGGAAAGTCAATGACAAACGAATCGATATTAATTATAAGCTGGGCACGATCGAATACACCAAATCTTTAGATCTTGTCAACCAGGTAGCCATATCCCAGGAATCTTTTGCAGATCATTGGATGGCCGTCGACATCACCTATCCCAAAATAGACAAGTCAGGTACTTCGATCTGGTTTAAAAACCTGATAGATTCATTTTTAGTGGTCATCCAGGAGAAAAAAAGGATCTTACTGTCTGAAAAACCGGCTGACCAAAGTGACCGGATGGTCTATCGCATGAGCATCTGGCCACAGTTTGATTTTCTCGACGACCATTTTGTCTCCGGTATTATGCATATAAAAAACTCCTGGGAAGAATCCATCCAATCTATGCCTTTTACTTTCGATATCAAATCAGGAGACCTGCTTGGTGAATCGACGCTAATGACTAATGTAAGTGGTTTTCGCAAATTCAAAGATGCCTGGGTAAATAAAGAATTGAACAAATTAAAGACAGGATCCTCCCTGGATTACAAATCATTGACTGTAGCAGATTTTAGCATATTGACTCTTAAAAAAGAAGGCCTCTCTATCTCTGCTCCCTATGATTTGATCTATGGGTTCAGGCAAATTATTATACCTTATTCAGAACTAAAGGACCACCTTTCACCCAAATACTTTCCATTATAAGCGATCGATATGGATACCGCCGAGTTATTGAAGAAAGTCAGAAAAATCGAGATCAAGACACGTAGTATCAGCAAACATTTATTTACTGGTGAATATCATAGCACATTCAAAGGAAGGGGTATGTCTTTTAGTGAGGTCAGACCCTACCAGTACGGAGATGATGTGCGCAACATCGATTGGAATGTAACGGCCCGTACCAACGAAGCTTTTATCAAAATCTTTGAAGAAGAACGGGAGCTCACGCTGATGCTCATGGTTGATATCAGCCCTTCATCTTACTTTGGCACATATCAGCAACAAAAAAGAGAATGGGCTACAGAGATCTGTGCTGTACTTGCTTTTTCTGCCAGCTCTAACAATGATAAAGTAGGTCTCATCCTTTTTTCAGATCAGATCGAGCTCTTTATTCCACCAAAAAAAGGAAGGCAACATATACTTCGTATCCTGAGAGAATTGATCAATGCCGCTCCAAAAGGTAAAAAAACGCGGTTGGGTGATTCGCTTCAATTTTTTAATAATGTCATTAAAAAACGAAGCATAGGATTTATCTTATCAGACTTTTGGGATGAACAGTACGACCTTCCTTTGCGCATATTGGGCAACAAACATGATTTGATAGGCATCCATCTTTACGACCCAAAGGAAGAATATCTGCCAGACCTGGGATTCATCCAAATGTACAATACAGAGACTGGTGATTTAGCCTGGGTCGATACTTCCAGTCAATCGATCAGGCAAGATTATCATCAAAGGTTTGAATCGCATATGATGAAGACCAAAGAAATATTTAATAAGTCCGCTTCTGACCTGATCCAGGTGCGTACTGATCAATCCTATATCGAAGCGCTGATGGCTTTTTTTAAAAAACGTGCAAAGGCAATATGAGAAATTTTTGCACTCTTATATTTTTTCTCTCGATGACCCACTACGTGAGTGGACAAGTCAATTTTAATGCCCGGGTAGACAGTACTTCCATGCTCATCGGTGATCAGCAAAATCTCACCCTCACTTTTGTCTCCCCATCAAGTCAGGACAAGGCTGAGCTACATACTGAATACCTCGATACTTGCTCCTTCCTCGACATTATCTCCCAGACACCCTGGTTAAAATCAGAACTCAACAATCAGAGTACACTCGAAAAAAGACTCAGGTTCTCCATATTCGAAGCAGGCGATTATACTATCCCCTCTTTATATGCTATCCTGGGATCTGACACCTTATATACGTACCCTATCCCCTTGATCATACAAGGCATCGAACCCGATAGTACCGGCCTGCTCCCCATCAAAGGCATCATTCAGGAAAAAAGCAAATGGACGGACTACCTGGCCTGGATCATCGGAGTGCTAAGCCTCCTGGTTGCATATGGCCTATATCGATACCTACAATATAAGAAGAAATCAAAAATGATCGAAGCAGTCATTGAAGTACCTGTCGTCATACCACCTCATGAAATTGCCCTGCAAAAATTATATGCACTCAAAGAAAGTAAACTCTGGGAAAAAGGCGAGGTAAAAGAATACCATGTACAGCTGACCTTTATCCTCCGGGAATATCTGGAACATAGATATGGTATACCTGCTTTGGAATCCACCAGCCACGAGATCCTCAGAGATATCCGATCCTTGTCATTGAAAGAACATGTCAGTACCATAGATGAAATCCTGAATATTGCAGATTGGGTAAAATTCGCCAAAGGTATCCCTGAAGAAAATGTCAATGCGCTGGCTCTGGACCGGACTATCGACCTGGTAGAATCGACCAAACCATTACTCACCACAGAAACCAATACTGCTGATTAATGGATTCATTTGCTCAATATCGATTGGTATATCCCTGGGCTTTGGCTTTGTTGGCTTTATTACCCTTTTTAATCCTAGCCTACCGTAGAAACCGCAAAACTCCGATAAATGCTGTGTATTTCGGACATACACCTTCTAATATTAAATCGACCTGGAAAAATGTGCTGCATTATTTTTTGCCCTGGTTGCAAGCTGCATCTTTTATCCTCCTTTGTATCGGACTCAGCCGGCCTCAACATATTTGGAAAGAAGAAAAAATCAAGGCCAATGCCATAGATATATTTTTGGCCGTAGATCTGTCCAGCTCAATGTTGGCCCAGGATTTTCAGCCGGATCGCCTGAGTGTGAGTAAACAAGTAGCTCAGAACTTTGTCAATAAAAGGATATATGATCGACTGGGCTTAGCAGTCTTTGCCGGAGAAAGTTATACCCGGTGTCCTCTGACCACTGATCATGAAGTGTTCAAAAATTTCCTGGCCGAGATCAATGTCGGTAAATTGGACGATGGCACAGCGATCGGCATGGGACTTTCAGCTGCCATCAATCGTCTAAAGAACAGTACTTCCAAAAGTAAGATCATTATCCTATTGACTGATGGTGTCAACAATACAGGTTATATAGATCCCCTGACTGCTGCACAGATCGCCAAAGAATTTAATATTAAGATCTATGCTATCGGAGTAGGCAGCATGGGAGAAGCCCTTACCCCGGTGACCCGAAGAGGGGATGGGCAATATGTGTTTGCCATGGCAAGAGTGGAGATAGATGAAAAATTGATGACCCAGGTCAGTGAGATGACTGGAGGGAAATATTATAGAGCTACAGACGAAGAGGCATTGCAGAAAATCTATGACGAGATAGACAAATTGGAGAAAACCGAAGTAGAAGTAACAAAATTTACCAAGTACACCGAGACCTTTCATTATTTTGTCGGTGTGGCGGCCCTGTTATTGATATTACATTTTATCATCAAGTATTTTATCATCAAGCAAGTGATCGATTGATATGTTTAGATTCGAACATGCCCATTTCCTATTTGGCTTGGTCATCATCCTGGGCCTGGCTGGACTGTATTATGTACTCAGGAGACAGCGGAATTCTGTTTTGAATCAATTTGCTTCCTCCGGTTTATGGTCATCTTTGATCCCTTCTCTTGATGACAAATTAAATAAACGGCGGATCATCCTTTGGTTGTCTGCACTCGCGCTGATAGTCATCGCTTTGAGTAACCCCCAGTGGGGAATACGAAAAGAAAAAATTGAAATCAAATCAACAGATATTTATGTCGCCCTGGATATCTCTAACAGTATGGCTTGCACCGATATCAAACCAAACAGGCTGGAGCGAGCTAAACTATGGACCGAATCATTTCTGAGATCCCTGGCTGACGATCGCGTGGGCATGGTATTTTTTGCGGGTCATGCATTTCTCCAATCACCACTTACGACAGATTATGGCTCCTCCACGATGTTTGCGCGTAGTGCTGATCCAACATTGATTACAACTCAAGGCACCAATATCAGTGACGCCATCACTACCTGTATGGACAACTTTCCCAAAAATGAAGAAGCACAAAAAGTGATCCTGTTGTTGACAGATGGTGAAGACCATGATGATCAGGCGATGGAAGCTGCCAATAAGGCAAAACAACAAAACATCGCGATCTACACCATTGGAGTCGGCACCGCCGAAGGGGGATTGATACCTGTCAGAGCCCAGGGTATGGAAGACTACAAAAGAGATGAATCCGGCAAACCTATTCAAACCAAACTCAATCCAACCTTCCTTACACAACTGGCAGAATCTACTCAAGGCAAATACTATTCGATAACCCAGGGCGATGCCATCATCGAATCCATAAAGGCAGATGTAGCCAATATGACCAAACAAAGAGTCGCTGAAAGAGCCTACTCTGATTATGAAAGCTATTTTCCCTATTTTTTATTTCCTGCCATTATCTTATTGGTATTGGAATATTTGATTTCTATAAAATGGATGGAAAAATATTTTAATCGTAACCCTCAAACTTTGGGCTGATGAAAACGGTTTACATAAATAGGATGTATTATAAATTATTTTTTACAACGACAATCACTCTGACCATTATTGCTTTTGTGGTTCTCCCTTTTAGCTCCTATGCACAGGATGATCATCGACTTTTAAAAAAAGCGGACCAATCATATATCAAGCAGGATTTTAATAAAGCTGAAGAAGATTATCGCAAAGCCCTTGAGCTTAAGAAAAATCAAACGACGACTTATAACCTGGGCAATGCAATCATGGAACAAAACAGACCTGATGAAGCGATCAATTATTACGAAGAAGCTGCTAAAAAAAGTGAAATCAATAATCTTAACGCTAAGTCCTTGTATAACCTTGGCAATGCCTACTACCAAAAAAAGGATTTTGAAAAAAGTGTAAATGCCTTCAAACAATCCTTAAAATTAGAGCCTGCTGATATGGATACTAAAAAAAACCTGACACTGGCCACCAGGCAGCTGATCAAACAACAGCAGCAGCAACAACAGCAGCAGCAAAACCAAGATAAGAAGCAAGATCAGAAAGATGACCAACAACAGCCTAACCAGGATCCACAATCAGGCAAACCTCAGGATCAAAAACAAGATCAACAGCCACAATCCGGTGAAGCACAACCCAAACCCGAAGGAATGACAAAAGAAGAAGCCGAGCAGCTCTTGCAGTATACAGAGCGCGAAGATCAAAGAGTCCAGCAAAAATTGACGAACAAAAGCAAAAAAAATAATCCCCCAAAGAAAGATTGGTGATTTAATTTTGTAGACAACCTAGACCAGTATGAAAAAAATATTAATTCTGATTTTTAGCTTTGGCGCCTTAGTGCTCCAAAGTCAATCTGCGACCGTCAGCATAGCTGTCAGCAGGGATACTGTATTGCTGGGCAACCAATTTTATGTTCAATATACCTTCGACTCCAAAGATGGAGTATTCATCGCCCCTGATCTCAAAGATGCTGAAATCATCGGTCAGAATTTTGTGAGTAACACCTCCTTGATCAATGGGGAAATAAAAGCCGTGCACAAACAAAAATACCTCATCCAGCCATTATCTGCGGGACTTTTTACCATACCGTCCACCATGATTAAATCAGGGGATAGGTCAGGAGGAGATCTGGATGTACCTGCAGTAGAAATCTATGTCAAGCAAAATCCAAACCGTATAGAAGAAGATCCCGAAGACGATCGTTCGTGGCAGTTCAAAAATATACTAGAAGGCAAAGCAAGTGGTAGAAAATCTAAACGACTATGAGGATAGGGTTCATCCTGTTTTTAATATTTTCTTCTCAAAATTTTATATTCGCTCAAAGTGAATCTTTCAGAGCAAGTGTAGATCGGTCTGAAGTAGCTTTAGACGAATATGTCCAGGTAGAATTCATCCTCGAAAATGCTCAAGGTAAAGGATTTACGCCTCCTGATTTCGCAGAATGGACGGTGATCAGTGGCCCAAGTACCTCTACTCAGGTCAGCATAGTCAATGGGCTCCGTAGCTCTGCCATTTCTTATATTTACACACTCTCTCCTAAAAAAGCAGGGGATCTCCACATTGGCAAAGCCAGTATCCAGGCTAATGGCAAGACCCTGTCATCCACCCCTCTGACTATAAAAGCTGTAAAATCAAAACCAGCTATCACAAAGGGCAAGGACGAAGTCGCCATCAGCAAAAAGGATATCTTCCTCATGGCTAAAGCTACCCCTGAGCATGCCTACGTAGGTCAACAAATATTGGTGGAATACAAACTATATACTGCGATCAATGTGGAGAACTACAATATATCCCATGCGCCAGAGTTTAAAGGATTTCACGTGAATAATATACCCAGGCTAAGTTATGATAATAGGGAATCCATCAATGGTCGTACTTATGTAACCAAGGTGATTTATGCAGCATCGATCTACCCTATACAAAATGGCACCTTTGAGATAGAACCGCTGCATGTGCGAGCCAGTGTGATCACGGATGAGGCAAACTCTAATTCTTTTTTCCTGCTGCCCACGACAGAAGGAATCACTTTGATCAGCAATCCTGTTTCGCTTCAAGTTCAGTCTTTACCGCAACCAACACCTTCTAATTTTTCAGGGGCAGTGGGCAAGTTTAGAATGGCTACCGCGATAGATCAACTGGCTGTCAAAGTCAATGATGCCGTGTCACTCACCTTGTATGTTGACGGTGATGGTGATCTCAATCGGGTCGGAAAACCGTTTCTTCAGATCGACTCCACAGCCTTTCAATTGTATGAACCCAAGATCACCAAAGAAAATGTAGATTATAAAAATGGCGGATTTATAGGGATGAGAGAATTGATATATCCATTGGTGGCTACTCAACCTGGCGCTCATACAATCATTCCTTCCTTTATTTATTTTGATACTGACAGTCAGCAGTATGTGACGATCGCCTCCGATGTTTATCATGTGAACGTGTCAGGGACAGCTACCGGCAACCGGTCAGGAGTTGCATCGTCCGGTACAGCCGGTGATGACATCCTCCCTTTGATCAAGGATCCCAAGCCTGGTGGTTCGGGCTGGATCGGTACTTCAGGATATTGGGGTGTATTGGCACTTCCTTATTTGCTATGGCTCGGTGTGGCTACCCGCCGCTATTTGCGCTCCAAATCTGACATAAAATATGGTGTGCAAAAATATCTGGAAGAAGTCAAAAACACTGCGCTGACTGAATTAGATACTTTGCCAACCTCTTCCTCCACTTCTGATTCGAAAGCAGTGCTCGATCAACTCAACCAAATTTTACAATCCTTTCTTAAAACAAAGTGGAATATCCAAAAAGAAGCTCTTGACAAACATGACTGGGAAAAGTATATCGATCAATCATTGGTCAGCGATACCATCAAATCCGATATCAAACTCATATTCAAAGAGGTGGAGATGGCAGTTTTCGCAGGTCAGATGCCAAAGGCTCAAATCCTCGAGTTAATAAAGAAAGCCAAGGCGGTAATTGAATCTGTATAATGTAAGCTTATTAAAACTCAGCACTGCCGGGATACCTCGGGAAAGCGATCACATCTCTGATATTGGCCATACCGGTTACAAACTGAACCAATCGCTCAAATCCCAAACCAAACCCTGCGTGCACACAGGCTCCAAATCTTCTTGTATCGAGATACCACCAAAGATCTTCCTCTGGAATATGCATTTCTTTCATGCGTTGGGTGAGTTTGTCATATCGCTCTTCGCGTTGGCTACCACCTACAATCTCACCGATCCCGGGTGCTAGTATATCCATCGCTGAAACAGTCTGCCGATCTGGGGCACAATCATCATCCTGTCTCATATAAAAAGCTTTGATGGCTGCGGGGTAATTGGTGAGGATGACCGGTTTTTGAAAATGTTTCTCAACCAGGTATCGTTCGTGCTCACTCTGGAGATCCACCCCCCATTGATCTATCGGGTATTGGAATTTTTTCTTTTTGTTATGGTTGCTTTCTCTAAGAATATCGATCGCTTGAGTATAAGTGACTCGTTCAAAATCATTATTGATCACAAATTGGAGTTTGTCCATCAAGCTCATCGGACTCCGCTTATCTTGAGGTAAAGACTTTTCTTCCTCTTCCAGGCGAGCTGCAAGAAAAGCGAGGTCCTCGGCATTGTGCACTGTCACATATTGGATGACATATTTGATAAATTCTTCTGCCAGGTTAGCATTGTCTTCGAGGTCATAGAAGGCCATTTCCGGTTCGATCATCCAAAACTCAGCCAGGTGCCGCGTAGTATTGCTGTTTTCAGCTCTGAAAGTCGGACCAAATGTATAAATTTCGCTGAAAGCCATCGCCGCCAATTCGCCTTCGAGTTGACCACTGACAGTAAGATTGGTGCCTCGTCCAAAAAAATCTTCTTTATAATTGATGCTGCCATCTTCATTGCGGGGAGCAGTGCCGTCCATAGGCAAGGTCGTGACTTTAAACATTTCTCCGGCACCTTCAGCATCACTGGCAGTGATCACCGGTGTATGCATGTACACAAATCCCTTTTCGTTAAAAAACTGGTGTACAGCAAAAGCCAACGCATGCCGCACCCTGAATACAGCTCCAAAAGTATTTGTCCTGAATCTTAGATGAGCATTCTCCCTCAAAAACTCCAGGCTGTGCTTTTTAGGCTGGATGGGGAAGATCTCCGGATCACAATCTCCAAGTATTTCAATTGAAGTAGCTTTGAGCTCTAATTTTTGGCCTTTACCCATAGAAGGGATGACCTCACCCGTCGCTTTGATACACGCTCCTACAGATATTCTTTTTTGTGTGGTTTCGTCCAGCATCCCCAGTTCTACTACCACCTGAAGATTATTATTGGTACTTCCATCATTGAGGGCGATAAACTGATTGTTCCTAAACGATCTCACCCAGCCCATCAGGGTGGTGGTAAAATGCGCCTGATCAGATGATAGAAGGGTTTTTATTTTTGTCCTGGTATTGTACATGATAACTTTAAATAATTATAGCTCTAATAGACCATTTTGAGCGGGCAAAGATAGTGAGAAAACATTCAAGTCCTTGTGGTGGCAGAGGATTATCATCCCTAAAGAAAAGGGTACGCCATAGAATAGATTAGTGATACACAACTTACCTTACCAGGGTTATATCACCTTTGACCACCCGCACACTCCTATCTGCAAAACTGACCTCTGCCACATAGATATAGACTCCCGGAGCAGCATCAGCACCTTTAAAAAGGCCATCCCAGGCATAGCCAGTATCATTTGGTAAAAAATCAGTGGCCTCAAACACGAGGTCCCCAAATCGATTGAAGATGCGGAAATAATTTATTTTACTGACCTGGCTACCCCCATATACTTTCAAATATTGATTTTCAGTAAAACTCCCTGACCCTGGTGAAAATATGTTAGGTACAAAAACTTTGAAATCCCGATCAAGGGTGATCCTGATTTCATCTGAGACTTTACACCCGGTGATGCTTTCGATCGTGGCTTTCAGGTAGTGGTCGTCTGACGGTTTGTATTTGTAGATGGCATTGCAAAATATACAATTCGGTTGTGGAAGATCCGTCGCCCAGGTGATTTGCTGAATATTGCCAGGAGTTAGATTGGTCATAGGGGTGACACTTAAAGTATCTCCAAAGGTGATCGTCTTGTCCCCACCAAGGTCAAAATCAATCAACGGCGGATTGGTCATGGCAAACCCCTTCTCTTTAAAACATCCAAAATGGTCTTTTAATTTGATCACATAGTTTCCTGGTGCCAAAGCACTTAATTGGGCAGACACATACAACTGTTCATTGAGATATACATCATAGTCTGCATAGCCTATCGCATCTGTGATCGTCACACTCCCATCCTTGACCCCGTTGCACGAAGGATCTTTTTTTGTAAAAGCAAAATCAACCGGTTCATTGACTACCAGATATGTAGTGACCACACTATCGCAGCCTTTGGAAGAAATCAGGGAGTCTTTGTACCGTCCGGTTTTGGTATATACCGACTGCCCTACCTTCAAAGATCCATTTGCACAGATCGTATCCCGCGGGAAACTCTGCAATGGATTGAGATCATCAATAAGGAAAGGAAAAAAGACGGAGCATTGGTTCTGATCAAAGATGGTAATAGAATATGAACCGGGCGACAAGGTATCTACATTAGGCACAGTGAGCCCATTGCTCCATTGGTATCTATAAGGGGGTACTCCTCCGTTCATCATTGTAGTCACTCTTCCATTGCGAGCTGGCACACAATCAGCAGCATACGCCGATAAGGTCAGAGACATCGGAGGTGGACTGGTAATGATAAAGCTATCTGATAACGCACAACCTGCTGAGTCAATCAATAAAACACGATAGCTACCATTGCCCAGGTTTTGCCTGTCTTTGGCTTTTACACTATCCGACCAGGTATAGCTATAAGGTATAATGCCGCCGGCGACGACAAGATCAATGCTCCCCTTGGCTTCGCCAAAACATAGATTAGGTGTGACCTGAGCCGTAAGTGACAAAGACGAATGACGAATCAATATTTCAGCAGTATCGGAGCAACCTTCGTCCGTAGTCGCTATCACCTGATACTTACCTGCAGTATATACTGATATTTCATCGCTGCTATCCTTTGTATTCCAACCAAATCTGACAGGTAAAGAGACTGCTACATCCGCTTTTAACAATAAGGAATCTTCATTACATAGTACTTGCCGATCAGCTTTGATTGTTAAGCTGATTTTCCTGGAGGGTTCATTTTGTAATACCACACTATCTATTATAGTACAATAACTGGAGCTAGCCTGGAAAACAAGTTTATTACCGGGTACTGCACTATCGGGATGTACAGAACTTTCGTTACCTATTGTTTTGCCATTCAGTGTCCATTTAAATATCAATGTATCATTTAAAAAAAACGGATTATAAGTAGTTTTGGCAAGCGGGATGGAGTAAATCTGCACATCATCACATAGCACGGTTTTATCTATTGCACCAAGATGATCTAATCTCACTTTATCAGAATGACCGCACGCATCATAGACTGTGAGTTCATGGACTGATATGTAATCTAAAGTAGGAAGATTAAAGATACTGTCGGGTTGACCCAATTTAAACCTTGGTAAAAAATCTATAGAATATGCCACGGCCAGTCCGCCTGTCACTTTAATTTGGGACAAAGTTGTGAAAGCGCTATTGCACTTTAACGTAGTGTGGTCTGTTATTTTAAATCCAATACGAATAGGGTCTAAAGTGACAGATCCCTGACTATCGATGACCTTTATAATATATAGACAAGGTACCAAATGCGTAAATATTCCAGAATCCTGGGTTGGTCTTAACGGGAAGCCACAATCATTAGACACCATCGAATACTGATATTTTCTCAATGGATCTTTTGCCATAATCCGGATGGACCCTACACTATCGCATCCGATATAATTAGTCTCTACTTTAAATTGAGTTGACTGTCCGACAAGGATATTCAGAAAAAACACACTTAGAAAGCACCCCGTCCATTTAAATACCCCTAATCGCTTAAAGGTATCTATTCTAAGCTTCCTTCTTTGTCCAATCTGTTCTACCATGTGTATAAATGTCAGGGCAAAAGTACGGCTTAGGTCTAAATTTTACCGAATTGATAAGTAACCCAAGTAGCCTAAGCCATTTCTGGAAGTCGAATACCAACATCTGAGCTATAGCTTTCACCTTACTCTATACACAGGATATCTCATATAAGCAGGTTCAAACCAGGGAGAATTTTTAAAAATAAATTCAAGTTGCTGACTGCCGCTTTTAGCAAGTATGCTATCTTTTAATTTGGCTTCGTCCAACAATAACCTGGCTGCTGGATGATTTGTTAAATAATCGGCTGCAATGTCTTCAAAAGCATAAGCACTATAACCTTCCTTTTGACCTAATACACTATCAAAAAAATTCCACGCAAAATAAGAATCAGGAGCAGCAGGCTCGAGCACTTCCATCAGGTATCGATTGGCTACCTGGTTCATAGGTATATATAAATCACCTTTTCGAAAAGAAATATTTTGAGTAGTGATACTGGTCTTGACCTGGCTATTGGGATGATGCTTTTCGTACGGTCGGGGAGAAGATTTATACTCTTCAATTTTGTAGACCTCGACCTGAATGACGGTATCATGTTGTAAAGGGTAAAATTTGACTTTATTTGCTTTGAGAAGTTCCGCGACTCGCCACCATCCCTGCGGCATAATATAGGCAGAAGGTTTTTCGACAAAAGCTGTCGGATGGTATGTATCAAAAAAAGGTATGATTTTTTCAAATGGTTTACTCCTGTCATAGTACAGCCTGGGCAGTCCGGACACCTCTGACGATTTGTACCCAGACTCATATCCTTTATACAACCTTGTAGATGATATACTCCTGTCAGAACTCCAGGAAAGTGGAAATTGTTTTTGTGTTTTCTCTGTATCACGTGTTTTAGCACGAACTTGTTTGATTTCTGTCCCATGAGTCGTAGCGAAATCAATAAATGTCTTCATCAATTCGTAAGTAGCATGCACCCTTTGGTCATATGGCTTAAGCATATGTGACTCTGGAATAAATGAAAAGGTACTCCAAAGAGCAGCATAGCCGCTCCCATATCGGGGCCAATCCATAAACTGCGGCCAGCCATTCTCCGGTTTGTCTCCAAACGCATTGACATAAGGTATGAGGTCTAATCCCTTTAGTCTCATGCTGGCATATAATGCCGGCTCAAAAACTTCATTCAAATAAGTGCCCATGGCTCCGCCCAATTTGTCATGCTGAGTTGCGATCAGGGTCATCACATGCTGATAATCTGCACCATTACTGACATGGTTGTCTACGAAAATGTCAGGGTCGACAAGGTGAAAGATTTCCGCAAAGGATATAGCTTCCCGCGAATCACATTTGATAAAGTCCCGGTTAAGATCCAGGTTTTGAGAGTTGCCTCTAAAACCAAATTCGTCCGGGCCATTCTGATCCACCCTATAATCCGAACTGCGATCGAGGCAACCTCCAATATTATAGACCGGGATGATGGCAAGGACTATATTGGATGGTAAGGTGAGTTTATGTGTTACAATGTCCCTGGCCAAAAGCATACTGGCATCGATACCGTCCGGCTCACCAGGATGAATACCATTATTGATCAAAATGACCACCTTGCCCTTTTTATGATTCTGAATATAGCCAAATTCTTTGTCGCCGGATATAGTCACCAAATGCAAGGGCATTCCTGCGTCGGTCATCCCCATAACCTTCATCTGTATATTGGGAGCGTTCTTGCTCAGAGCGCTCCACCACTGAATGATTTGAGGATAAGTAGGTGTCTCGGATCCATGGCTGGACTCAAACACCGTTTGATAAGGTTGGGCTTGAATCCTTGCCACCAGAAGAGTCAAAATGCAAGCGGTGAAAAATTTCATAAGGTTAGATTAAAAACAAAACCGAAGATTGAGACAAATATCCACATATCATCATTCAAATGAAAAATAAGCAGCATTCAGTTTAAGGAAAATTTAAAAACTGGTTGCGATCCTACATATCCAGTTTATCTTCGTTCTTATGCTTGGTATGCGCATCGTATTTATTTTGGTTTATATGGCAGCCTTGATTCAAGGAAAGGCCCAAGCCTATCTTGTATATGAGACTGCGGGCAGCGTCCGATTAAAGAAATACCCAATTGGGGCGGAGATCCGGGTACATCTTAAAGGAGAGCCCCGCTCGACATGGTCTAGCTACACGATCTGGAACCTTGATCTGGAGTCTAAATGTATACAGGTATCAGAGACCTATTGTCTTCCACTCAAGGAGCTTGATGGCTTTGATCTTACTCCACAAGGAGGGAACCAAATGGCTAAAATGTCGGGTAAGTTTCTTCTTCAATGGACTTTTTTTAGCGGCGTCCAGGAAGCTACGAGGACTCTGTTTAAACCGCCAGCACCCCATTTAGGTTGGCTTCATGCCATCGTAGCAGGCACTGCAGCTGTTACCTGGGCGTACTCAAAATTATTCCTCAATGGTCAGAAAAAATTGAATAAACGACATCGTTTAAAACTGATAGATCTCAAGATGGTCGCTCCCAAGTCATGATGCAGGCAGACAATTACTTCCTTCAGTATAAGATTTTTGACCTCGGCTTTATTGACTGCTCAGATATGATATTAACTTTTGAATAGCTAGATTATACCCTTGCACACCCTGACCCACTATACTATCTATACATAGAGGCTTGACATACGAATGATGTCTAAAAGACTCTCTTTTATAAATATCAGAAATATGTATTTCCACACATGGCAAGGCAATCGCTGCAAGGCAATCTGCTATCGCCACTGAGGTATGGGTATATGCAGCTGGGTTAAATACCAATCCATCCGATTGTCCAAATCCAATCTGCTGTAGGTGATCTATAATTGCCCCTTCATGGTTGGATTGAAAATAGTGAAGCTCAATTTCCGGAAATGCAAGTTTTAACTCTTCAAAGTATTGTTCGAATGATTTGGAGCCATAGATCTCAGGTTCTCGTCTTCCCAGAAGATTGAGATTAGGTCCGTTGACAATCCAGATTTTCATCATAAACCAGCTAGTATGAGTATTAAATGAATTTTCTCAGTATAATAGATTTTATAATCTCAAAATACATTTACATGGCCATTTCGGATAAAAACTTTAATCTAACCAACTTGATTTCTTCGATGGTGATATCCTCATCCTTGAGCTTTTTAAATGCCTTCTCCGGGTCATCTGATTCTGAAGACATGAAGTAATCAAAGATTTCTTCCTGGATGGACTCATCGACATTGTCTTCAAGATAATAGTCTAGATTGAGTTTGGTACCGGAGGTAACTATAATGTCCATCTCTTCGATGAGTTCGTCGAGTTTAAATTGATTGGCTTTAGCGATATCCTCCAACATCATTTTTCTGTCGATGCATTGGATGATAGATACTTTGGTTTTTGATTTATCTGCAATCTGTTTGATCTGGATATCATCAGGACGCTCAATATCATTTTCTTCAACATATTTGGCAATCAGATCTACAAACTTTCGTCCATATCGCTGAGCTTTGCTGGCATTGACCCCATTTACTTTTGCCAAATCTTCCAGTGCAATGGGATAGTGCGTAGCCATCTCATTGAGTGAAGTGTCCTGGAAGATCACATAGGGTGGCACTTTTAATTGCTTGGCCATTGATTTACGTAAATCGTCTAGCATTTTGAACAAAGTCTGATCCAATGCTACTACCCGGGCATCTGCATCTTCATCATCAAATTCTCCGGGAGCTTCAAAATTGGTGTTGATGGCAATTTGAACGGAGGATGGTTTCAGAATAAACTTTTTGCCCGCTTCGGTTAGTTTCAAAACACCATATTGCTCGATATCCTTTTCGATGAATCCATGCAACATACCTTGTCTAAAAATAGAATGCCAGAACAAGGCATCTTTATCTTCTCCGGCTCCAAAATGTTCATATTCATCAAATCCATAGTCTTTGATTTCCTTGGTAGCCTTACCGGTGATAAATTCTACCATGAGTGAAGTGAGATAATGCTCTTTGGTCTCCTGAATGGCAAGAAGGGCAGTTTTCATATCATTCTTAACTTCCATCCTTTCTTTAGGATTCTTACAATTGTCACACATTTTTTGACAATCCTTCTCACCATAGTTTTCACCAAAATAATTGAGCAGAAAGACTCGCCTGCAAGCAGCAGTCTCTGAGAACGCTACTACTTCATCCAATAAGTGGGCACCCATATCGCGCTCAGCGGCATCCTTGTCTCTGAGAAATTTTTCAAGTATAAGTATATCCTTGGCAGAATAAAAAGCCACGCACCTTCCTTCCAAACCGTCTCTGCCAGCCCGACCTGTTTCCTGGTAATAATTTTCAATACTCTTAGGAATGTCGTAATGTATGACAAAGCGCACATCAGGTTTGTCAATCCCCATACCAAAGGCGATAGTCGCGCAGATGACATCAATGTCCTGCATCAGAAACTCATCCTGAATCTTGGCCCTTAGCTTGGTATCCAGGCCGGCATGATAGGGTGCTGCTTTGATACCATTCACTTCCAGCGTCTGAGCCAACTCTTCTGTTGATTTTCTGGATTGTACATATACGATACCAGAACTACCTGGTTTGGTTCTGAATATTTGGACTATTTCTTTGATGGTTTGCGCCTTATTGACCTTTGGCCTGATTTCATAAAATAGATTGGTACGGTTAAAAGATTCTTTGAAAATACCCGGAGCATGCATGTCCAGTGTTTTTACAATATCTGATTGTACTTTAGGCGTCGCCGTGGCCGTAAGTGCCATGACAGGCACAGAATGACCTAAGGCATCTATCATCTCCCGGATGCGCCGATATTCAGGTCTGAAGTCATGACCCCACTCAGAAATACAATGAGCCTCATCGACAGCGATCAGCGACACTTTCACACCCCTTAAAAATTCGAGGTTTTCATCCTTGGTCAGGGTCTCCGGAGCAACGTAAAGCAATTTGGTATGCTTGGCAGAAATAGAGTCTTTGACTTGTTTAATTTGTGTTCGTGTTAATGATGAGTTAAGGAAGTGAGCGATCTCATCTCCCTGGCTATATCCCCTGATAGCATCTACCTGATTTTTCATCAAAGCGATCAAAGGTGAAATAATTATGGCAGTGCCTTCCAGCATAAGCGCCGGCAGCTGATAACACAACGATTTTCCGCCTCCGGTAGGCATGATGACGAAGGTATCCTTACCATCCAGCACATTTCTAATAATGTCTTCTTGAGATCCTTTGAACTGATTAAATCCAAAATGCTTTTGTAAAGCACTTTGAAGATCTTCGGTGCTATAGCTGGAAGGAGCACTTGAGGGTGCAACATTGGCAACTGATTGATTTTTTTTTGATTTTTTTTGTACGGTGATATCGCTCATCTCACTGTTAATTTACAATAAATAATTTATAATAAAAAATAATAATATTTAGAAAAAATCTGGTTAAAAAAAGTAACAATCCAAATAGTGGCCACTGACTGAAATTGATTTAGTACTTTAGGGCTTTTTAAAAAGGGAGCCGAATTTACAATTTTTTTTTCATTTGAAAAAGTCCATATTAGATATAGCCAGGGAGTGTATTGAAATCGAGCAAAAAGCACTGATTTCATTAGCAAATCATTTAGAAAACTCTTTTGTAACATGCATCCAGGACATCCATAACGCTCGTGCGCGGGTAGTTTGTTGTGGGATCGGCAAAAGTGCTTTAATCGCTCAAAAAATAGTTGCTACCATGAATTCAACAGGTACGCCGGCAGCTTTTTTACATGCTGCAGATGCCGTACATGGCGATATCGGCATCTTAAGTGCCGGCGATTTTCTTTGTTGCCTTTCTAAAAGTGGTGAAACGGAAGAGATTAAGCTTATTATCCCTATTGCCAAAAATGTAGGTTGCAGGATTATCGCCATCACCGCCAATACCCAATCCTATCTGGCTAAGCATGCCGACTACCTCCTATATACGCCTGTAGAAAAGGAAGCTGACCCTAATAACCTCGCACCTACAGCCAGTACTGCTGCCCAGATGGCTTTGGGGGACGCTATGGCCGTCTGTTTATTGCATTTAAGAGGATTCACCCCTTCTGATTTTGCAAGGTTTCATCCTGGCGGTTCGCTGGGGAAACAATTATACCTGCATGTATATGATGTGTATCCTCAGCACAATAAGCCTTCAAATAATTCGTCTGATGACCTGTCTGCAGTTATATTGACGATGTCTAAAAACAGGTTGGGAGCTACTGTCATCACAGACGAACAAAACCATCCCTTAGGCATCATCACAGATGGTGATCTCCGAAGGATGATTGAGCATAATCCAAGACTTGATCTGTTAAAAGCAAGTGATATTATGAATGTGCACCCAAAGACCATCTCCTCAGATGAACTGGCCATTAAAGCACTTGAAATCATGCGCTCCAATAATATAAGCCAACTCGTGGTGACTGACAAAGACAATTTATATGTAGGCATGATACATTTACATGATTTGGTGAGAGAAGGATTGTTATGATAGTATTTGGTTTTTTGCCTTAATTTTAACTTATTTTCAACAAAACATTCATCAAAAATGATTTTCCCTATAGGTGATGATCAGGTAAAAGGGGGCAGCAAACCTATGTTTGCTTATGCATTTATAGGAATCAATGTGCTGATATTTATATTCCAGGCTATGATGGGTCCTACACAACTTGAGCAATTTATTATGAATTATGGGTCTATACCTGCAGACATATCCCATGGCAATCATCTTTTTACTTTATTTACTTCCATGTTTTTGCACGGAGGATGGATGCATCTTATAGGCAACATGTTGTTCCTATGGGTATTTGCAGATAATATTGAGGCTGTCATCGGCAATTTTAATTTTATACTTTTTTATCTGATCGGAGGCCTGGCAGCAGCCTTGGCTCATGTGTGGTCAGGGCCAGGCAGCAATATACCAGCTGTGGGGGCAAGCGGAGCTATATCAGCGGTATTAGGAGCATATCTGGTGATGTTTCCATCATCTAAGATCAAAGTACTTGTCCTCTATTTTTTCAGGTCTTTTTATATGCCAGCGGTATTATTTCTAGGTTTTTGGATCCTTCAACAATTGATCAGCGGTTTTTTCTCACTGGGTTCATCAGCTTCACAGGCACAGACTAGCGGAGTAGCCTGGTGGGCGCATATTGGAGGCTTTGCATTTGGCATCGTAGCCGGCTTAGTCGCTCGTCGAATGATTGAAAATGTGTCACCCGCAGTTTCACAAAATAGGGAGGAGTTTGTGTGACCCCTGTTTGGTCCTGCTTATTTATTTTTCTCCTGGTATTCTTTAAGTTCTTCCCACCGCTCTTGTCTGGCAAGCGAGCTCTGGAACGGCCATGATTGGATTTGCGAAGGTGAAAGCCCTGCTTCGGCCATGACTTTTGTCACAAGATTGAGGTCCGCTTTTTCAAGCTGATGCCAATCCTGGATACCAATTTCATGCAGTAGTTTTTCAATATTAGGATCGATACCTGAAATAATTTTGAGATCATTTCGTTTGATGGCAAATCCAAAAACCGGCTTGGTTTTATGAATAATCTCGGAAAAATGTGCAGCACTTCCTATGGTGGAGGGAGTACCAGCTCCGCCAGGATTTGAATGCATGGAGCCTGACATCGCAGCCAGCTCCGCATTCAATTTTTCTTTTTCTTTGGTGACTTTTTCGTAGACTTTTCTGCATTCATTGATTTCATTTTCCAGATTGACTATTCTTTTACTTGCAGAAGACAATTCTAACCCTGCTTTATTGCTTTTGGACTTATAACGGCTCCATTGAAGCATACCCCAAAAATATCCAAGGAGTGCGGGAAGCAGCCAGGATGCCAATACCGCCCACCAGGGTAGATCACACAAAGACACATTCAATGATTCCATATTATTTAGATTGTGCAGGAGGTACGATGGTTAACTCCACTCTGCGATTTAATTTTCTATTTTCTTCCGTATCGTTAGGGGCTATAGGTTGTTCTTCACCTTTAGACGATGTTTTGATCCTGCTACCGCTGATACCCCTGGAGACCAATAGCGCTTTTATCAGATTAGCTCTCCTCAATCCCAGGGTCATATTGTGCTCAGCCGTGGCATCATCATCAGTATGCCCAACCAACTGGACGATATCGTGAGTATTTTTGAGTTTAGCCGCCAGATCTGTTGCAAAAACTTCTACCAATTTATTGTCCAGATGTTCATTAGAAGCATACTTAAAATATATCAGGGTCTTATCATCCAGCTCTTTGACCTGATCGTTCATATATACCAATCTTATTCGGAGTGTTTGAAAAAGCTTATGAAGCTTACCGGTACTGTCAGATACTGCAAAACTTCGCGTTCGGATTCGACTGGGATCGAGATTCTGTCCAAAAAGTTCCTTAAGTTTTGATGCCCGGACCAATCCCAGGTCACCAGATGACATA
Source organism: Saprospiraceae bacterium (assembly GCA_016709995.1). NCBI lineage: Bacteria > Pseudomonadati > Bacteroidota > Saprospiria > Saprospirales > Saprospiraceae > Saprospiraceae bacterium. The sequence goes on along the minus strand of JADJLQ010000003.1, from coordinate 104,599 downwards.
ATTTTGTTTTCTGCTTCGAAATACTCGCTCCCCAACTCCAAAGTTTTATAAGGCCCCAGGTCTTGAAGGATAGAGTCTTTGAACAAATCAAAACATGGCTTTAGAACCGGATCCGCTTTCCCCCAGCCAAATAACACACAACCAGGTTCTTCTTCGAGTATGATACTTTCAACTGTTTCATTTAATCGTTCCGATTTCAGGATAGGTGGTGGGATTATCTGACCTAGCCTGGATCCCTGCGACTGTTCCAGATGTCCATCGCAACAACTCGAACGCTGACCCCAGATCATGAAGTAGACCAGCCCAAGCGTAATCCATATAAAAAACAACAATATCCGCATCTTTTAATCCCTTGTAATAATGGCCCGACCTGTTTTGTTATATAAGTCCCCAAGATATAAAAGCATTTAAACAATCGGCGTAAACTTTTCGGATTTTTATTTCATCTAATCAGATATGAGTGAAAGAATTAATATATAATTATCGAAAAAGCAAAATGTACAATGATTGCTTCCGGACCTTACCCGAAAGATTCAAAAACATTCCTATTTTTAATAAAAAATTCTCCTTACGCTTTGAAAATTCCTTTTTATAAATACCATGGCGCCGGCAACGATTTTGTGATCATCGACAATAGGTCAGGCGAATATGATATGATCAAAGATCCGCATACAATTGCGGCGTTGTGCCATAGACGGTTTGGCATTGGTGCAGATGGATTTATGTTGATTGAATTGGGCGACCAGGTAGATTTTACAATGGTGTATCACAATGCGGATGGTGGCCTCGGCAGCTTATGCGGCAATGGAGGTAGGTGCATTGTCGCGTTAGCTCACAGACTCGGTATAGCCAAACTTCACACAAGATTTAAAGCCTCAGATGGTATACACGAAGCTAAGATCATCAGTGGTGATTATATAGAGTTAAAAATGAGTCCGGTTACCTTGATCAATCTTTATGGAGATCATGCAGTGTTGGACACAGGATCACCGCATTATGTACAGATAGTAGATGGCCTGGAACATTATCCCGTCTTTGATCATGGTAGCCGTATTCGATATGGAGCAGATTTTCCGCAAGGCATAAATGTCAATTTTATCGAGCCGAAGGAAGATGACCTTTTCATCCGGACTTATGAGCGGGGTGTCGAAGACGAGACCTGGGCTTGCGGCACTGGGGCTACTGCTTCGGCACTTGCTTATGTGGAAATGGTCAAGAAGTATGACCTGCACTCCATCCATCTTCATGCCAAAGGAGGCCCTTTAAAAGTCAAATTCAATCGCCTGGGACCAGGGCATTTTGAGGATATCTGGTTATGCGGTGGAGCTCAATACATATTTGAAGGCAACTTCTTAATTTAACTTTAATCAATTTATTAATTACCTCTTTATATTATTAGAATTATACTACAATGAATAATAAAAAACAATATCTCATCCCATTCATTCTGGTCACCAGCTTGTTTTTTTTATGGGCATTTCTGCACAACCTAAATCCCATCCTCATACCTCACTTGAAAAAAGCCTGTCAGCTCTCTGATACCCAATCAGCTTATATTGATTCAGCAGTATACCTTGGGTATTTTTTGATGGCCTTGCCGGCAGGATGGTTTATGCATAAATATGGATACAAAAATGGAATCCTTCTGGGGCTGGGGCTTTACACCGTAGGTGCATTGATGTTTTATCCAGCTGCCGGATCGAGGAGTTATGCCATGTTCCTTTTTGCCCTGTTCGTCATAGCCAGCGGAGCAACCTTTTTAGAGACTGTGGCTAATCCCTATATTACTAAGTTGGGTGATCCTGCTACTTCAGAGCAAAGACTGAATTTTGCTCAGTCCTTTAATGGGGTCGGTGCCTTTTTAGCTCCGATAGTAGGTGGCCAGGTCATTTTGAGTGGGATAGAGAAGACCCAATCCGAACTTCAAGGTATGAGTCCAGACCAGCTCAATCAATATTTACTATCAGAAGCAGCTACTGTCAAGCTCCCATACCTGATCATGGCCGGCATTGTTTTTTTGGTCGCCATGTTTTTTTTGGTCTCACATATTCCTGAAATAAAAGAAAATGATAACATCTCTGAGCAGCATTCTTTTTCCACTAAAGTATTCAGGCACACCCATGTTTTTTGGGCAGTCATAGCTCAGTTTTTTTATGTAGGTGCTCAGGTATGTGTAGGAAGTTTTTTTATCCGGTTGTCAAAGTTTCTGATTGGTATGAATGAAAAAAATGCTGCTTTTCTCTGGGGAAGCATCGCCATGGTAGGCTTCATGGTAGGCCGCTTTGTCGGCACCTGGCTCATGAAATATATTTCTCCTGCCAGGTTGTTGTCCATCTATAGCCTTATAAATATTGGCTTGCTGGCTATTGCTCTTACTACCCAAGGTCAAGTAGCTATTTATGCTGTCGCTGCCGTTCCTTTCTTTATGTCCATCATGTTTCCAACCATCTTTGCTTTGGGAATCAAGGGTTTGGGTGAAGAAAGTAAAATAGCCTCCTCCTTTTTGGTGATGGCTATTTTTGGAGGTGCTATATTTCCTATTCTTATGGGACTCATTTCAGATTATACCGGAAGCATCCAGAAAGCTTACATAATACCGCTACTTTGTTTTGGTGTAGTGTGGTTTTTTGGCAGATTCAAGTATAAAATAACATTACCGACTTAGCCTTAATGATAATTTTTCCGGTCCATGCTATGGAAGAACGCCACATCGATCTCAATCCCTTGGAATAAATATCCCTTTGTCAGACTTTTATTGCCTTTTATATTAGGTATCCTTTTTGCGAAAACCTGGGTGTTGGATTTAAATCTGAGGACACTGGGATTTGCGCTGATTTTACTGCTTGGCTTTTATTTCATGCATCGACTGGCAAAGAAAAAAGCCGCATATCGTACTTATTTTGGCATCGGCATGTTCTTCGTTTATTTTTTAATGGGCAATACCTGGGCTCACCTTCGTAACGAAAGATTCAGACCTAATCATTTCAAAGAAAACCAAACTGTAGAATTAGTCGCACGAGTAGACTACATCGAAGAAAAACAAAAATATTGGGATAGCTACTCCACGGTACTGCACGAAGTCAAACCTGATACTGTTAGCCCAAAGAACGGTCTATTGCTTCTGAGATTCCCTAAATCTTCCTCCTATGTCCCCGGCTCACGGGATATAGTTCAGGTCAAAATCAACCTCATGACACCGGATCATGCTTCGGCACCTTTTGAATTTGACTGGAATGATCTGCTGGCCTCACGCAATATTCATCAAATAGCTTATGTAGATACTACCTTGATGAAAATAGTACACGATGCGCCAGAAAATTGGCTTGAAAGATTTAGAGCCACGACGGATCAACTTATACAAGAAATCTTTGATAGTGACCGGGACTATCCAGTAGCTTCTGCCATGTTGATCGGCCTTCGAAAAAAAATGGATCCAGAACTTTATAAAGCTTATTCCGCCACTGGTGCAGTTCATGTGCTTGCAGTGTCCGGTATGCACGTTGGCATCATCGTATCCATCCTTGAATTATTGTTAGGATATTTCTTATCAAAAAACAGGCGATCCATGTTATTCAAAGGCCTTGCCCTGATCTCTATCATTTGGATCTACACCTTTATTACCGGCTCAACCCCTTCTATACAACGTGCTGCATCCATGTTTTCACTGTTTATTTTCGCCCGCTACATGCAAAGGGATGCCTCTCCATTGAATATCCTTGCCGGAGTGGCTTTTGTATTGCTCCTTCTCAATCCTTTTGACATCTACAATATAGGATTCCAATTATCATTTGGCGCTATGATGGGAATATTTATACTCTATGAGCCGATCCGGACTTTGATCACCCCGACTGGTAGCGTTACACAAATCCTGTGGAAGATATTGGCCATCTCTTTTTCTGCACAGTTGATGATATACCCTGTCGTTGGATACCACTTTCACCAATTTGCTTTTTTCTTTTGGCTGACGAGTCTGATCACTTCTTATCTGGCCTACGTGATTATACTCGGGGGAATGATTGCATTACCTATATTCTATTTTAAGATACTATTTTTAAAATGGCTTGCATTACCATTAGTGTATGCAGTCAGGTGGATGAATAACAGTATTGACTGGATTTTTCATCTGCCACTGGGTAGGGTCGGTGGTTGGTGGCCTTCTATAATAGACTGTATACTTTTAATCACAGTGTCCATTACTTTTGGAAACTTACTAAAAGAAAAATCAGCTTCATCTATCAAACCGTTCTTCTTGTTTCTATGCCTGACCATTGGTTGTTTGATAGTAGAGGAGGTCATAAATCAAAATAAATCTGAAATTATCGCCAGCTACAATCGCGGACACCCTATCGTTTGGGTCAAGGATCATCAAACCGTATTTCAAGTCACCACAGACAGCCTGCTTCCTTCATCAAATTACGCCGCCAAATACCATCTTAAATCTTTTATACCTGTATCACCCGGATATAAATACCAAACAGGCAATACCACCATTACCGCAGATTCGATCCATTTTGAGCATGGAGTTTATACCTGGCTTGATCATCGCACTGATACTATTCCTTCCTTGTCTAATCATATATTATTCGTTCTTACCCGACATTGGAATAATACTACTCCGGCCATCTATCCTGACAAAATTTTCATACCGTCTATCAAGCCTTATACTACCTTGGATAAAATCTCAACTCGGAGTCAGATCATCCACACTAAAAACCCCTATCTTCAGGTCGCTTTAAAATGAAAGAATATCCTAAAAATAAATTTTTCATTCACACTTTTAAGGAAAGAAAGTCCATTCTTTACCTGTTCTTAACCTTAGTGTTTTTATCCGCTGCCTACCTCTATATTTTTAACAGACCCGTCACTTCAAACATAGACATCAAACCGCTTGAAGTCCCTGACAGTAACACACTCAAAGAAGTACAAAAGCTGAATCCTTCAAACCATGTCTTTTCCCCCACCTTTAAAAATTTTGATCCAAATCACGTAAGTCAAGCAGAATTGACCAGCATGGGTGTACCTCCAAAAGCTGCATCCAATTGGGTGAAGTATCTTGCAAAAGCGGGAAAATTCCGCAACCCCAGTGATCTAAGCAAAATATTCGGTCTTTCATCAGAGACCATAGAAAGATTAAAACCCTATTTATCTTTTGAAAAGCCCCCTGAAAAGAAAATAGTGCCGGAAATTATTATTCAGCCTCAACCTGTAGACCCTAATGTAGCCTCATTGAGTGAACTGACACAAATAGGTCTTCCTGCTCCTGTCGCTGCTCACCTGGTCAATTACAGGATGAAAGGTGGCAAGTTTTATGCTCCATCAGATCTGGCTAAAATATTTGGCATAACTGATTCCATCCTTCAAGTGGTGGCCTCCTTAGTACAATATCCCTCTCGCCCGGAATCGCCAGGTGTGAATTTTTCAATACCAATTGATCTCAATCTTGCTGATACTACTTTGTTAAAAAATTTGCCCGGACTTGGCGGTGTATTGAGCAGTAGGATCGTACGATTTAGAGACAAACTAGGGGGTTTCCATAGTCTCCAACAACTTAAGGAAGTGTATCATCTGCCTGATTCGACGATAGAAAAAATATCCCCCAATTTGATCCTCGCTACACCAGTCAAAAAAATAAATATTAATTCAGATTCCATCCACCTGTTGAAACATCCTTATTTATCTTACAAAGATGCGTTGATCGTCAAAAACTACAGGGCACAACATGGGGCTTTCAAAGGGAGTGATGATCTTAAACCAATCCTGGCATTTGATGCTGCTTTCTGGGATAGGCTCCTACCCTACCTTGAGTTTACACCACCCTGATCTTAGTATGGAAGAGTGCCAAATCTGATGGATCAGATCCTACAAAAAAAAATCAGTTATTTTTGCACCTTCATCACTACTACAACTTGAAAGAACTCTGGACTTTAAATAAATATTTCATCCGTTACAAGTGGCGCTTTTTGGCTGGAATAGCATTTGTAATCCTGATGAATTATTTCCGGATCGTGCAACCACAGATGATCGGCTCTGCCCTGGATCTGGTGGTGGCAGAACTTAAAAATCCTTCACCGGAGTCAGCTGCTGTTCTCAGCCCCAAACTGTTACGATTTGCCTTGATCGTATTCGGGTGTGCAATCTTAATGGGACTATTTATGTATTTCATGCGACAGTCGATCATCGTTATGTCCAGATTGATCGAATTCGATTTGAGGGAAGCTATTTACAACCACTATTCTGAGTTAGACCAGACTTTCTATCGTGGACAAACTACCGGTGATTTGATGTCCCGTATCACTGAAGATGTCTCAAAAGTGCGGATGTATCTTGGTCCGGCTATTTTATATGCTATAGACTTGGCTGCACTCATCGTACTCGTGGTAGCCAGTATGGTCAAAGTCGATCTGACCCTGTCATTACTGACTCTCCTCCCCTTGCCTTTTTTATCCATCTCGATCTACTATGTCAGTACAATTATCAATAAAAGAAGTACTAAAATTCAAAAGCAACTCTCCAAACTGACGACGATAGCACAAGAGGTGTACTCAGGCATCAGGATCGTCAAATCTTATGCCCAGGAAAAGGCAATGTCTTCTATGTTTTCCCGCGAAGCGGAGACTTACAAGGAAGCTACCTGGGACCTTTCGAAAGTAAATGCTTTATTTTTTCCCCTGATCATGTTGCTTACAGGTATAAGTACAGTTGTGATCGTATGGGCAGGTGCTTACAGAGTACAGGCAGGTGTAGTCACTGCCGGCAATATTGCAGAGTTTGTGATCTATATCAATATGCTCAGCTGGCCGGTCACCGCTATAGGATGGCTAGCCTCCATAGTCCAACAAGCCGAAGCTTCCATGAAGCGGATCAATGAATTTATGCATACTAGTTCAAATCTTGGTCATACAGGCAACCTTGAACCTGCAAATCTGTCAGGTAAAATCGAATTTAAAAATGTATCATTTGTATACTCCAATACTGGTATAAAAGCATTGGACAATCTTTCTTTTACAATAGAGCCGGGGGCAAGAGTAGCTATAATCGGCCGTACAGCTTCCGGCAAAACGACCATCGCAGAACTCCTTTTGCGATTATTTGATGCGGAGGAAGGCCAGATTCTAATAGATGGGATCGATATAAGACAATATAATATACATGCCCTGAGATCCAAAATTGGCTATGTGCCCCAGGATCAATTTTTATTCTCAGAAAGCATAGAAGACAATATCAAATTTGGAGCGCCTGAAGCGGATACAGACCAGGTCCTCAAATCTGCCCGGCACGCAGCGATTCTGGATGAAATCGAAAGATTACCTGAGAGAGAAAAAACCATCCTCGGAGAAAGAGGAGTGACCTTATCAGGAGGACAAAAGCAACGGGTTGCGATAGCCAGAGCTTTGATCAAAAATCCTGATATCCTCCTACTTGATGACTGTCTGAGCGCCGTAGATACCCGGACTGAAAAAGCCATCCTTGGCGAATTTGATGAAGCCTTGGCCTCTAAAACTTCTATATTGATCACGCATCGAATCAGTCATTTGGCCAATTTCTCCCTGATTATGGTTTTACACAAAGGTCGGTTGGCGGAGGTCGGTACTCACGAAGACCTATTGCAGTCCAAAGGTTTGTATTTTGACATAATGGAACAGCAAAAATGGGAAGAATCCAAAGCCTCTGCCGAATTAGGCACACTGACCTGATTTTAGTTTATAACTGCTCTCAGATCGATAGGGGCACCTATTTTAGCCTGCTCTCAGATGCCAATACAGACTCCCTTCATCTATAAAGTCAAAATTTGTTATATTTGAATAACAAATTCTTAAAATACTAATTGCCGTGGAAAATGAAGGTACCACTAGAAATTCCAGCGTTTATTCACACAAAGTAAAAGCCGGAAGAAAAAGAACTTATTTCTTTGATGTCATGACGACCAAGGGTAATGACTATTATCTTACCCTTACCGAAAGTACTCGTCGCAACGATGGGATAGGTTACACCAGACATCAAATCTTTTTGTACAAAGAGGATTTTAACCGATTTGCTGAAGGTCTTCAGGATGTTATCAACCACGTGAAAAATGATCTATTGCCTGATTTTGATTATGACCAGTTTGCTCATAGAGATCAGCAGGATGGTGGGGACCACGACTATAAGGCCGAAGGAGACTCTCCAGATCACAAAGCTGAAGGTGATGCCTCGGGGCACAAGGAAGATAGCGATCAAATGAATTGGTAATCTTTTTTCATTTTCATGAAAAAAACTTTTTTTTCCGGGTTATTTACATTCTTAAGTCTTTTGGTCTTTGCCCAATACAAGGTCAATTCCATTTATACTCTATATGGTATCAGCTTTAAAGTCCCCAAAGGTTGGTTAGTTACAGAACATGCTGATAGCTATTTACTCACCAATTCTAAAGACCCAGGGTATATCATCATCGAAACACATACACACCGATCGCTGGACGAAGTAAAAATTGATCTACTCAAAGGATTATACGATGGGGAAGGCACCTCTATGACTAGTACTGGACGAGTGATCAAATTTCACCCCAATGGATATGCGTCGTCTCTTTCAGGATTGATGACTTTTCAAGCTGCAAAAATATTTATGCTTAGCCTATTCAATCCGCAAGGCATGGGTATCAATATCATCAGTGGATCCTCCCCAAAACTATATGACAGTCACTATAAAGAACTAGCACTGGAAATAGCCTCCAGTACTGAATTTGAAAATTCTAAACTTGCCAATTTGTTAGTCAGCTGGGAAAAAGTATTATCCAATTCAAGGCTGACCCATTTCATCTCCGGAGATGCTTCAAACCCATTGGCAACTCGAGAAGTCATTGATCTTTGCTATTCAGACCATCAATTTTCATATATCCATCCGGATCTACCTTCAGGTTTAACGGGAAATTGGAAGATCTCCCACGATGATGCTGGTGTACCTATTTTATTCCTTGCTGCCGTAGATGGTACTCAAAAAGAATTTGCATTATCGCTGAAAGAAGGCAAGACCTTTCTAAACGATACCAGATTCATAAGGAGTTTTAACAATGAATTAACTCCCTACTGCCTAAGGTGATTTGAAATAATGGCATGATGATTGTATATTTGACACCGGAAATAAAACAATGAACTCTATTTTGTCTTTTTGTTGTGCATGTTGCTGTTGTTGCTGTAGGGCATCTACATCTGGCATAGAAGATTGATAGATTACATTTAAAAATATATCAATAAGCCTTCTGGTCAGTAATGTACAGAAGGCTTTTTTGATTTAGTGACTAATATTGCAAAGTTGAAGAGTAATTATATATACACGAACAATTTAAATGAGGCAGTGATCGGCTGTGCTTGTGCGTATTATTGTTGTCAAACCTATATTTCGAAAGGACAGCTTGGATATCAATAAAATATAAAATAAATAAATTCACAAAAGCCTTTCGAAATAAACATCCGAAGGGCTTTTGTGTTTTAAAGCAAAATATAAATGAATAAAACTATTATCAATTCTAAGAAAAACCTGGTAGAACCTGTCGAATCGCTTGGTAGATGGATTGGGGAAACGCCTCTATATCCACTCCATAGTTTTTCTAGCGAAAAAGTAAAAATATATGCCAAACTTGAATGGCAACAATTAGGTGGCAGTGTCAAGACCCGCCCTGCTTACAATATGATAAAACAAGGCATACTGTCAGGCGACCTCGCAGCACATCACACCATACTCGACGCTACCAGTGGCAATACCGGAATCGCCCTGGCTACCATAGCAGCTCATCTTGGATTAAAAATCAAGCTGGTGTTGCCGGAGAATGCTTCTAAAATGAGACAATTAATACTTAAAAAACTTGGTGTAGATCTGGTGCTCAGCTCACCTTATGGAGGTACTGACGAATCAAGAGAAGTGGCCAGAGAAATCTATGCGACCATGGATGAGCCCTATTTTTACATTGATCAGTACAATAATGAAAACAATTGGAAGGCACATTTTAACGGTACCGGTCCTGAGATCTGGAGGCAATCTTCCGGTGCTGTCACTCACTTTATAGCAGGCCTCGGGACCACCGGGTCGTTTACAGGTACGACCAGGCGATTAAAACAACTCAATCCGCTCATACAATGTATTGCACTGCAGCCGGATGGGCCTCTCCATGGGCTGGAAGGGTGGAAACACCTTGAGACTGCGGAGATCCCAGGCATCTACGATGCTAGCCTACCTGATCAGATATTGGAAGTATCCTCTTACGATGCCTTCAAACTCATAGATAAGGTAGCAAAACAAGAAGGCCTTTTGATCAGCCCATCAGCAGCAGCCAATCTCGCCGGGGCGATCCAGGTAGCCAATACCATGGAGCAAGGTCATATCGTCACTTTATTTGCTGATGATGCTTCAAAATATCAGGAAATCTACAAATAAATGAAAATACTCATAGTTCCCTCCGCCCTAAGAGATATCCACGATATAGCTGAAAAATCATACCCCTACGAATGCTGTGGTTTTTTTTATGGCCATATCGAAAATGAACTTGTCCATGTGCTTGAAGCGACAGAAGTCATCAATGATAGTGTCGAGAATAAAAAAGTGCATTATACTATTCCCCCAAAAGCATTTATGAAAGCAGAGCGATATGCCCTCGAACAGGAAAAAGCATTGTTAGGAGTGTTTCACTCTCACCCTGACCATCCTCCCAGACCTTCCGGGAGAGATTTAGAAGATGCCTTGCCTGAGCTATCTTACTTCATAACAAATGTACATCAGGGCCAGGCCATCGATACCCGGTCATGGAGATTGACAGAAGACCGTGTTTTCATCGAAGAACAAATAGAAATTAATTATTCAAATAAATAACCAAGAATTTAAATCATTATGGCAAAAATCATTATCCCGACACCTTTACGAAAATTTACTTCTAATCTAGCTGCCGTCGCTGTCAAGGAAGGCACCGTGATTGAGTCGATCAAAGACCTGACCGTTCAATTTCCAGAATTGGCTAAACACCTTTTCAACGAAAAACAAGAACTCCGGGGATTTGTAAGAATATTTCTCGGAGAAGACGACATCGAAGATCTGCAGGGCAATGACACCAATGTAGCCCAGGGTGATACAATCAGCATTATTCCTGCAATAGCCGGTGGAAAAAACTAATAAACAACTTTAGTAATGAGTACAGAAATAAAATTTAGCCCCGAAGAATTGGCCAGGTATAGTCGCCACCTCATACTACCTGAATTTAACATCGAAGGCCAGAAAAAACTCAAACAAGCAAAAGTCCTGGTAGTCGGGACTGGTGGCCTTGGCGCTCCCCTGCTCCTTTATCTCACCGCAGCCGGAGTAGGCACGATCGGCATGGTAGATTTTGATGTAGTAGATGATAGCAACCTTCAGCGACAAGTCCTCTTTACACGCGAGGATATCGGGCAATCAAAAGTATTGGCAGCTAAAAAAAGATTAGAAGCACTCAATCCATATGTGCGATTCAATACCTATGAGACTGCTTTAACTAGCGAAAATGCCCTGGATATCATCAAAGATTATGATGTAGTAGCTGACGGTACAGACAACTTCCCTACCCGGTACCTCGTCAATGATGCCTGCGTATTATTGGGCAAAGTCAATGTATACGCCTCTATATATCGGTTTGAAGGACAGGCTACGGTATTTAACTTTACCAACAAAGCCGGTGAGCTAGGACCTAATTATCGCGATCTTTTCCCAACTCCTCCACCTCCAGGGCTTGTGCCTAGTTGTGCAGAAGGAGGAGTGATAGGAGTTTTGCCAGGCATCCTTGGTAGCATTCAGGCGAGTGAAGTCATCAAAGTCATCAGCGGGGTCGGTGACACTCTGAGTGGAAGATTGTTCCTCTTTGATGCAGCCAGCTTCGAGACCCGTACTTTGAAAATAAAGCGGCGCAAAGACAATCCGCTCAATGGTGAGCATCCGACGCAAACTACGCTGATAGACTACCAGGAATTTTGTGGTCTCAATCTGCCCGATCACACTGCTGAGAAAAAACCGGTCAAATCTATCAATGTCCAACAACTCCATCAATTGCTACAGGAAAAAGCCAATATTCAGGTAGTCGATGTCCGAGAAACCTACGAATACGATATAGCCAATATTCAGGGTGAGCTGATGCCCAAAAGTGAAGTCACCAATTATATCCCAAAAATCTCCAAGGATAAACAAGTCGTGGTACATTGTCGTAGCGGCAAACGCAGCTCAGATGTCATAGAATTGCTTCAAGATCAATACGGGTTTGACAATCTGTACAATCTCGAAGGAGGTATCCTGGCCTGGGCCAAAGAAATAGATCACACCATGCCAACCTATTAGGGTTTGGTTAATTCAATTCTTAACAATCAACTTTCGAATAAAATTTTTAAACTTTTAAAACTCAAATAAAAATGGCATTAAGATTAGGGGATTTAGTCCCAAACTTCAAAGCGCAAACTTCCCAGGGGGAAATAGATTTTTTTGATTGGCTCGGTGATAGCTGGGCAGTTTTATTTTCTCACCCTGCAGATTTTACGCCGGTGTGTACGACTGAGCTCGGCTATATGTCTAAACTCAAGCCAGAATTTGACAAACGCAATGTCAAGATCCTTGCATTGAGTGTGGACCCTTTAGCATCTCATACCACCTGGATCGGTGATATCGAAGAGACACAAGTCACCAAAGTCAATTATCCTCTCATAGCGGATGAAAACAAACATGTAGCAGAACTCTATGATATGATCCATCCCGGCTCCAATGAGAAACAAACCGTTAGAAGTGTGTTCATTATAGGTCCTGATAAAAAATTAAAACTTTCATTGACTTATCCCCCGTCTACCGGTAGAAATTTTGACGAAATCCTGCGAGTCATAGATTCTCTTCAGCTAACAGCTCACAATAGTGTAGCTACGCCCGTCAATTGGAAATATGGCGAAGATGTAATCATATTGCCTTCTGTATCAGATGCAGATGCTGAGAAAAATTTCCTAAAGGATTCAGAAAAATTAAGCCCTACCTGAGGTATACACCACAGCCTAATTTGTAAATGGTCAATGGGTATGAATAAAAATGGTCAGCTTATGCTGGCCATTTTTATTTTATACAATTGATTATCAAAATCATATAAAATGTACTTTTTCAATATATCAGTATCATACCTATTGATTTTATTGAATTATTAATATAACTCCAAGGGCTTCTTAAGCCCTCCTTTGATCTACACTAAACTTGTTTTTTTTAATATGATAAAGAATTAAGATGTATTGAGCTTTTAAGTTAAAGTACCATCCCAAAAAAATCATACTCGAATAGTGTCTTTGTCCACTTAATAATCCTTTGAGTCTAACTAATAAAACCTTACTTTAGCGGCCTCAAATAATAACCTTACTTGTTTGGAACCGACAAATATTAAAGACCCGGAATACTTTCACAAAGTAGTCGATTGTCAATACGCCTGTCCCGCCCATACCCCGGTACCTGAATATATCAGACTCATCGCCGCTGAACGGTATAGTGATGCTTATATGATCAATTGGGAATCCAACGTATTCCCCGGTGTATTAGGGCGCACATGTGACCGTCCATGTGAGCCTGCTTGCAGAAGAGGTCGCATAGAAAAAGAACCTGTAGCAATCTGCCGACTCAAAAGAGTAGCAGCTGACTACAAAGGCGAGGTGCAATCTCGCATGCCCAAGGCCCCAGAGGTAAGCAATGGCAAGCGTATCGCTTTAGTTGGCGCCGGACCTGCCTCCCTCACTGTCGCGCGGGACCTCGCTCCATTGGGTTATGAAATTGACTTATATGATGAGCAGGAATTCGGCGGCGGATTTATGCGATCACAGATCCCCTCCTTCAGATTGCCAGAGACTGTACTCAATGAGGAAGTCAATTACATCCTGGATATTGGCAATATCACCACCCATTACAAAACCTATGTGAGCAGCATGAAGGATTTGCTGGACAAAGGCTATGATGCGGTATTTGTAGGCACAGGCGCTCCGAGAGGAAGAGATTTAAAATTAGAAGGCAGGGCCGACATTCATTCAAATATCCATATTGGTATCGATTGGTTGGCAAGTGTCGCATTTAACCATATTGAAAAAATCGGTCCAAAAGTCCTCGTATTGGGTGGAGGTAATACAGCAATGGACTGCTGTCGCACCTCCCGAAGATTAGGAGGTACGGATGTCAAAGTAGTCGTCCGCAGCCCTTTTGATGAGATGAAAGCCTCTCCATGGGAAATAGAAGATGCCCGGCACGAAGACATTCCGTTTTTCAATTGTCATAATCCGAAAGCTTTTGTCCATGAGCAGGGCAAACTAAAAGGCATGTTGTTTGAAATAGTAGCTGCCCAATATATCAATGGAAAACGGTCCCTGGTACCTACCGGAGAACCAGATGTGTTTTTTGAAGCTGATGATGTGATCATAGCGGTAGGCCAGGAAAATGCCTTCCCATGGATCGAGAAAGATCTAGGGCTTGAATTTGACAAATGGGGTATGCCGGTGGTCGACACGATTTCATTTTCTTCTACTCACCCAAAGATATTTTTTGGAGGGGATGCTGCTTTTGGGCCTAAAAATGTGATCACCGCAGTAGCCCATGGTCATCAGGCAGCGATCTCTATCGACTTATATTGCGATGGAGATAATATTCACAACAGACCTGATCCGATGACCAACCTCTTCAGTCAAAAAATGGGGATTCATGAGTGGAGTTATGATAGTACGGTGACCTCTGATCTACGATTTAAAGTACCTCATGCCAGCAAACAGGAGACACTGTCTAATCGAAAAAAAGAAGTGGAACTGGGTTATGATGATCTGCTGGCATTTAAAGAAGCTCAGCGTTGCCTCAACTGCGATGTACAAACTATATTTGTTACAGATCGCTGCATTGAATGCGATGCATGCGCCGATATTTGTCCTACATCTTGTATTACTTTCACTAATAATGGCACAGAAGAAGATCTGCGTTCGAGATTAAATGAACCTGCTCATCTGCTGAGTCAAGACCTATATGTCTCCTCCCCTTTGCCTACCAAAAGAGTGATGGTCAAAGACGAAAACGTATGCCTGCATTGTGGCTTATGTGCGGAGAGATGCCCCACTGCTGCCTGGGATATGCAGCGATTTTTATATAATACTGCTAAAGCCGGAAGTGCATGTCACGCGTAATTAAAATAAATGATTGTGTCATCAGATTGGCCAATGTCAACGGCACAGGATCAGCCAGTGCTAACAATATGTTTGCTAAGGCAATCTTTAGAATGGGGGCGCCTGTATCTCCCAAGAACATATTTCCATCTAATATCCAAGGCCTTCCTACCTGGTATGAGATCAGAGTAAGTGATAAAGGGTATATGGGCCGACGGGCTGGTGTAGACATTATGGTCAGCATCAATCCACAGAGCCTGGCCAAAGATGTCCATAATATTTTACCTGGTGGGTACTTTATCTATGACAGTACTAAGCCCCTGGGCAAAGAATACCTCAGAGAAGACATCACCAATATCGGGATCCCAATGACGGAGATATGTATTCAAAACTATACCGATCCAAGACAACGGCTTCTATTTAAAAATATGGTCTATGTAGGGGCTTTGGCTACCTTATTGGATATGGATATGTCCGTGCTGGAACAGATGGTTACTGACCAGTTTCAAGGAAAAGAAAAACTAATAGCCCCCAATGTCAAAGCTTTACATCTCGGAGGCGATTATCTTAAGGAGCATTATGAACTGCCAGCAGCATTTAAAATAGAAAGTCGGGAGGCAAACAAAGATCAGATCATGATCGACGGCAATAGTGCCTGTGGATTAGGAGCAGTATTTGGTGGAGCCACTGTGGGTGCCTGGTACCCTATCACCCCTTCTACTTCCCTGATGTCTGCTTTTGATGATTACGCTTCCCGATATAGAAGGGATGCCGATGGCAAGAAAAAATATGCGTTCGTGCAAGCAGAAGATGAGCTGGCGGCTATCGGTATGGCTATTGGTGCTAATTGGAACGGTGCGAGGGGGTTTACTGCTACAAGTGGTCCTGGGATTTCTCTCATGACAGAGTTTTTAGGCCTGGCCTATTTTGCAGAAATACCTTTGGTTTTGATCGATGTGCAGCGAGGGGGACCTTCAACCGGTATGCCTACCCGTACTCAACAATCAGACCTTCTGGCTTGTGCTTATGCCTCCCATGGAGATACCCGGCACCCTATGATCTTCCCGAGTTCTCCAAAAGAATGTTTTGAAATGACAGCGGATGCCTTTGATCTGGCTGAACAGCTCCAGACCCCGATAATCGTCATGACAGATCTGGATTTGGGCATGAATGAACACAGCACTCCCGCTTTTACCTGGGATGACAAAAGACTCTATCACCGGGGAAAAGTATTAAATGCTGCACAATTAGAGACTTTGGCGGAATTTGGCCGGTATAAAGATGTGGATGGTGACGGTATACCTTATAGGACCATTCCGGGCACTCACCCTACCAAAGGAAGTTTTTTCACCCGAGGCACCTCCAGGGACGAATTGGCGCGATACACTGAAGAATCAGAACCATATGTACGCAATATGGATAGGCTTTTGAAAAAATGGGAGACTATCAAATCTTATTTACCTTCTCCGGAATATATCGGTACTCAAAAAAGTAAGTTTGCCATGATGTATTTTGGCACTTCAGAGTATTCCTCAGAAGAGGCTGCAGATTTATTGGCTAACGATAGCATTCAATTAGACCTGGCGCGCATCAGGTCTTTTCCTTTCCAGGATTCATTAAAGGAATTTATTTACGCCCATGATAAGGTATTTGTGGTAGAGCAAAATCGTGATGCCCAAATGCGTACCTTATTAATCAATGAATTATCCGTCGATCCCAACAAATTGATCCCGGTGCTCAATTATGATGGGTTGCCGATCACTGCACAGCATATTTACGACCAGATATATCACCACATGGGTTATTCTTCATCATCAAACAACCAGCATGACTTATATAAAACCAGCGTTTCGGCATCCTGAAGCCGCTAAAAACAAACTGGGATTTACCAAAAAAGATTACGAAGGCGCTTTATCGACTTTGTGCGCCGGTTGCGGACATGACTCGATCAGTGCCGCGATCACTCAGGGCATTTTCGAGCTTTCTATCCCTCCTCATCGTATTGCTAAATTGTCAGGGATTGGCTGCAGTTCGAAGACACCTGCTTATTTTTTGGGCAATTCGCATGGATTCAACTCTGTACATGGTCGTATGCCTTCGGTGGCTACCGGAGCTTACCTGGCCAATAGAGACCTGCTGTACCTGGGAGTGTCCGGAGATGGCGATTCTGCATCCATAGGCATGGGCCAGTTTGTCCACGCGGTGCGTCGCAATCTCAATATGGTCTATATCGTCATGAACAATGGTTGTTATGGTCTCACCAAAGGCCAGGATTCTGCCACCGCAGATCGTGGCAGCATGAATAAATCCGGTGAAACCAATTTATTCCAGACCATCGATATGGCAGGCCTGGCTTTAGAACTGGGGGCCAGTTTTGTAGCCAGAAGTTTTTCTGGGGATAAAGAGCAATTGATTCCACTCATCAAAGCAGCTGTGTCCTATCCAGGGTTTGCTTTTATCGATGTGATTTCACCTTGTGTCACCTTTAATAATAATAAGGGATCTACCAAGTCCTATGATTACGTACGGGCACATATGGATGCTGTATCTGATCTGGATTTTGTACCTCCCGCAGAAGAGATCACAGCGACCATAGCCAGCGGTGCCACCGAACGGATCACGCTCCATGATGGTACTTATCTCAATATCAACAAACTGGATCTGGATTGGGATCCCACCAATAGGCTTTCGGCCATGACCAAAATCCATACTTCCCGAGCTGTCAATGAAATCGTCACCGGTCTACTTTACTATGAAACCGGTCGGGATGCTTTGCATGACATTTTGAATACCTCGATGAAGCCGCTTAACGAAATGGTCTATGCTGATCTTTGCCCGGGTTCAGGAGTATTGGAGGCCTTCAATGCAGAGATGAGGTAAAAGGCTTAAGCTCCAATAAGACTTACAGCTAATTTATTGCTAATTTTTCAGCTATATCAATGCCAAAACGCTAGTTATAGCTATAGAAGTATTTATATTTTATAGAATGTTCAGGTAAGGTTTTGCCCTGGTGCTTGTACAGTTTTGATCTTTTCCACTGGCCTCTGGAGTTAATTCTGCGGGCAGGATGTACCTTGAATCCGGATTTGGGACAAGTGTGGGGATAAGGCCGAGACTTTAATACCGCCCCGTCTTCCCCCACGATTCCTTATTTTTGACATCAAACATGCCAAAATATCAAACCTGGATCGTTCTCATTTTACTCATCACGGTACCTTCTTGCAATATCTATTTTGAGCAAAGTCCTTTTGCCAACCTGGTATCTATCTCCACCACAGACACCAAAGAAGCCATCCTCCTAAAAGCAGCCCATGTGGTGCCGACTTCTCGACAACTGTCCTGGCAACAACGTGAGCTTACGGCATTCTTGCATTTTGGCATCAATACATTTACTGACAAGGAATGGGGCGATGGCAATGAAGACCCGGCTCTTTTTAATCCCACCAAACTCGATGCAGGACAGTGGGTATCGGTACTCAAAGAAGCAGGGTTCCGACAGGTGATCATTACTGCCAAGCACCACGATGGATTCTGTCTTTGGCCCAGTGCTTTTACCAGTCATAGTGTCAAAAGCAGCCCATGGAAAAACGGCCAGGGCGATGTGATCAAAGAGTTAGCCGATGCCTGTGTCAAACAAAATATGCCCCTTGGTGTCTATCTCTCCCCGTGGGATCGGCATGAACCCCGATATGGATCCGATGCCTACAATGAATATTTCAGAAGCCAGTTGCGTGAACTCTTAACCAACTATGGTCCTATATCGGAGGTTTGGTTTGATGGGGCTGTGGGTGAGGGGCCGAACGGTAAAAAGCAAATCTATGATTGGGGATCTTTTTACAGCATAGTACGAGACTTACAACCTCAAGCTGTCATAGCAGTGATGGGTCCTGACATTCGTTGGGTGGGTACGGAGACCGGGTACGGCAGGGATACAGAATGGAGCGTGATACCCATAGCAGACAGCATCCAACTTACTCCCACAGATGCGCAGGACAATATCATCAAACCTGCCATCAAAGAGACTGCAGAAGAGATCGCCAGCATCAATCAACTCGCCCAGGCATATGCCTTAAAATGGTACCCATCCGAAGTCGATGTATCCATCAGACCAGGTTGGTTCTATCATGCTGCAGAGGATGGGCAAGTCAAATCACCCGAAAAATTATTGGATATCTATTTCAACTCCATAGGAAAAAACAGTGCTTTGCTGCTCAATATTCCACCTGACAAAAATGGGTTGATTCCCGAGAAAGATGCTACTATTCTTAAAGTATTTAATTATAGCCTTAAGCAGATTTTTTCTCAAAATCTGGGCTCACAGGCAGAAGTAAGTGACAATGAATTTAATTTTAATCATCCGCCTTCCAGAGTCTTAGATGGTAAAATGAATACGTATTGGGCTCCTGATGCATCCAATAATACCCCATATCTGCATTTTGAATGGCCCAAACCGATTTGGTTCAATATCTTAAGCTTAAGTGAACAAATCGAATTTGGTCAGCGTGTCAGCGGATTTCAACTAGAGGTCTATGAAAATGATAGTTGGGTGACCAAAGTATCAGGCACTACCATAGGTTACAAACGATTGATCCGCTTTCCTTATATCATGACTAATAAAGTACGGATGATTTTTTCGGAATTTAGACTTACCCCAAACATAGCAGAGATTGGTTTTTACCAGGATATTCCGCAGGTGACTATCAGTCCCGAAGGCAAACCATTTGTAGACAGCCTGACCATCTACCTCTCCACCAACAATCCGGATGCGACCATACATTATTCACAAAATTATACGCTGCCCTCTGCATCTACCAATCTGTATACTTCACCTCTCCGGCTCACTTCGGGGTCACCTTTATTAGCTGCAGCGATCAGTCCGGACGGCAGGGTTGGATTCGTCAAAGATGAGCTCTATTCTAAGGCAAAGTATGAGGTCGATCTCCTCACCACGCCCAGTCCTGAGTTTCTCAATGAAGGTGGAATCCAACTCTGTGATGGCGTCAAAGGAGATAAAAATCTGAAGTCCGGCAAATGGTTAGGCTATCAGGGTCAGCACCTGGAGGTCATCTTCGACCAGGGAAAAGATCTTGAGATCAGGAGCATCAATATCTATACGATCCACCAAGCATCTGCTTCGATCTACCAACCAAAATCAATTTTAATCTACGGCTCAGATCAGCCAGACGGCTCGTTTAAATTATTCAAACAATATTTTCCTGAATCTATTCAAAATACAAACTCACAGTTACTTTCACTTTCCATTCCTAAGATCAATAAATCAGCCAGGTACATAAAAATATTAATCGAAAATGAAGGAGGTTTACAACCAGAAAATCCTGCCGCTCCATGGTTATTCGTCAGCGAAATCGAAATCTTAAATTAACCTGCGTAGTGGAATCTTGAAGAGGCAACCTTAATTAATTAAAGTAATCCTCAGTCCCTGGGATCAAGCGTCTAATACTTTTTACTAAAATACAGGGCCACCAACCCCAGGATAATAGCAATTAATGCGATATACTCTCTCACCACAAATAATTCGCCGGCGATCAGAGTCCCTAGAGCCACCGCCACCATCGGATTGACAAAAGCGTAGGTACCCACCGCATGCGCTGATACTTTGGACAATAACCATAAATAAGAAAAATATCCCATCATAGAGCCAAACAAAATCAGGTAAGCCAAAGCGCCCCATGACACAGCTGTAACCTGGCTGAAGTGAAAATCACTAAACTCACCCGTATAGGCTGCACCTATCAATAAAAATAAACCAGAGGTTAAAGCCTGCACAGAGACCTTGGCCAAAGTAGAACCCCTTACTTCACTATATTTTGAATACAGGGTGCCCAAAGCCCATGAGATCGCCCCAATCACCATGGTTATTAAACTCGAAGTCAGCCCCGGGGTATGATTATTGAAATTGATTTTGTCACTAAACAATATGAATACCCCTGCAAATCCAATGATGAGCCCCAGCCAGGTCAGAGGATTTTTGAATCGACTCATACCAGACCGGGCGTCCATGATCAAGAGCCAAAAAGGTACTGTACCTGCAAGTATGGAGACCAGGCCAGTAGGGAGGTGTCGCTCAGCCAATACCACAGCACCATTTCCTATAAAAAACAATAAAAAACCGGAGATAGCTCCAAACCTCCAAAGATGATAGTTAAAACTTTCTTTGTAGTACAACTTCGTGATCAGATACCATATGATCCCGACGACCACAAATCGTATACCAGCCATCATCAACGGAGGTATCGACTGGATCGCATAGTAAATACCCAGATAAGTTGATCCCCAGATGATATAGATAGATGCGAAAGCAAAAATGATCTTGATATCACGAGGGGCGGAGGTAGATTGCACGGCCCCAAAATACAAAGGCTTTTGGCACCTCTATGCATCCTGCACTGATTTCTGACAGCTTTCTGGAATCTCTGAACCCAATTTTGAAGGGTCGATGCTCTCAGGGTTGGTTATATAATAGTATTTTTGCGGACTTAATATGTACTTTCTTGGAATTGACTTAGGAAGCTCGTTTATCAAGGCTTCACTGATAGAGGCAGATACTCAGAAAAGGGTAGGGTCTGCTTCCGTACCTGATCAGGAAATGGGAATGATAGCCAGGCATTCCGGCTGGGCTGAACAGGAACCAAATCAATGGTGGCTGGAGATCAAAACTCTTATTAAAAAATTAATTCACCAGACCGGGATTGATGGCAGTTCCATAGCAGCTATTGGTATTAGCTATCAAATGCATGGATTGGTGCTGCTAGACAAAGCTGGTCAGACTCTCAGGCCTTCTATCATCTGGTGTGACAGCAGAGCTGTGTCTATTGGGGATAAAGCATTTGAAAGCATCGGCAGCACCTTTTGCCTAAGTCACTTACTTAATTCTCCAGGCAATTTTACTGCATCCAAATTGAGGTGGGTCATAGAGAACGAGCCAGATATCGCAGCCAGGATTCATGCATTTATGTTGCCCGGAGATTTTATCAATTTTAAACTCACCGGAGAAATCAACACTACGATTTCTTCTCTGAGTGAGGGGATGTTTTGGGATTTTAAGAACGAATCCCTCTCTAAAGAATTATTCGATTTATATCATATCCCGTTGTCTTGGACTCCGACTATCAGACCTACCTTTTCTGTACAAGGTACTGTGATGACAGAAGTGGCCAAAGAGCTGGGACTGAAACCAGGAACACCAGTGACTTATAGAGCAGGTGACCAACCTAACAATGCTTTTTCACTAAATGTAATGAAGCCTGGTGAAATAGCGACTACCGCAGGCACCAGTGGGGTGGTCTACGGTATACAAGAGCATCTAAGTACCGACCCTGCGTCGCGGGTCAATGCATTTGCTCATGTCAATCATAGCAGTGAGCAGCCCAGTATCGGTGTATTATTGTGTGTCAATGGAACCGGCATAGCCAACTCCTGGATAAAAAAATTATTGAACCACAACGGGGATATGTCTTATGAAAAATTAAATGACCTCGCCAGTATGGCGCCTATGGGTTCAGCAGGGTTGACGATGTTTCCTTTTGGTAATGGCGCAGAACGGATGCTCAAAAACAAAATGGTTGGGGCCCAATTATTAAATCTTGATTTTAACCGACATAGTTTAAGTCATGTATCCAGGGCAGTTCAGGAAGGCATCGTCTTTGCCTTACATTACGGCACTGATATTCTCAAAGAAAATGGGCTTCAACCCAAGACCATCAAAGCCGGCAAAGCCAATATGTTTTTGAGTCCTGTGTTCAGGCAGATGTTTAGTGACTTGATCAATGTGCCCCTGGAGTTTTATGACACGGATGGGGCCACCGGAGCAGCTCGCGGTGCGGGCATAGGGAGTGGGTATTATACTGTAGACAATGCGTTTTCATCCCTGCAGAAAATTGAAGAAATATTACCCGACCCTATCAATCATATCCAATTAAAAGAATTGTATGAACCATGGAAACAAAAATTGAATACTCTCGAAGCATTATGAATAAACTTAATCTTGCCATATTATTGACTGTTATCCTGGCATGCATATCTTGTAAAAAAGATCCCTTATCCATTAAAAGTACTAGTAGCACTTTCGAATCTGCTACCACTAGCCACTGGAAAGATCAAAAACTCAGTATGATGGTCCATCTTGGTCCATATGCTATGCTTGGAGGTATGTACCAGGGACAGCCGGTGACTAAAGGTTATAGTGAGCAGATCATGGCTCATGCCGCTATCCCTCCTGCGGAATACCAGGCAATGGCATTAAACTTTAACCCTGTGCAGTTCAGCGCAGACTCGATCGCTCAATTGGCCAGGCGGGGCGGATTTAGAAGTGTGATTTTCACGGCCAAGCATCATGATGGATTCAATATGTTTGATACTAAGCAATCAGACTTTTCCATAGCCAGCACGCCTTTTAAAAGAGATATACTGAAAGAGATGTCAGATGCTTGTCATGCAGCGGGATTGGGATTTGGGGTTTATTTTTCATTGATAGATTGGAATGCCAAGGAAGGAGCTACTACCATCTCGAGTCATAATGCAGATACAATTGCCCCGGCCTTGCATGCAGCCAATCTCCTCCAGGTAAGAGAACTCTGTAGTAATTATGGCGATCTCAGTGAAATTTGGTTTGATATGGGTAGTTTGACCCTACAACAAAGTAAAGAAATCCGCGACCTCGTAAAAAGCTTACAACCAGATTGTATGATCGGAGGAAGGATAGGCAACGGGCAAGGTGATTTTATAGTATCACCCGACAATGTCAACGGGGATATGAAGTATGAGACCCCATGGCAGTCCGTCAATTCTATTTATGACAATACCTGGGGATACCGATCATGGCAGCCAATAGGCAATGCCAAAGCTAAAGCAGTCGAACACTTGGGTAAAATGATCAAGACGGTGTATCTGGGAGGAAATTATATGCTCAATATTGGACCTAAAGGAGATGGATCCATCCAAGATTTTGAAAAACAAGTGATTGAATATATTGGCAGTTGGATTGATGCTGGCAATGCAGAAGCAATATATGATACCAGACCATTGCCGGGTGGCGACAAATCCTGGGGAGGACTTACCTATAACCATGGCAATATCTATGCTCATGTAATGTCTACTCCTGACGAAGGGAAAATATTACTGTACGGACTAAATAATATCGTGACAGGAGCCGTTGGCATGGTGACACCCTTCACAGAGCTGGGTATATCAAAATCAGGTGCCACCTACACATTTGACTTAGGTCTGGCTCCCTTACAGTTTGATCCATCTACTTCCTTTAAAATTCAATATGAAGGTGATCTTGATATGGTACCAGCCCGGGTGACCAGCACCAATACCCAAAACGTATACGAGCTCAATTATACTCATGCCAATCTTGGCTGGAGTACAGATGGTTCCAATTATTACGCGACTGCTCCCTCCCTGGTGTCCATGAGTTGGGATATCTCTGCCCCAAAAGAGATCCCTTATGATATCACCTTATTCTATACCCAACAGGAAAAGGACAAAGTGCTCAACCTGAAAATCAATGAGCATATCGAACAGATAGATCTCAGCAAATACAAGACCTTTAGACATGCAGATCAGTCATTTGCAGCCATACCGAGCAATATTTTCACACAAGGCCCTTACACAGGTCTTAATATGGCTTCGCAAATTGGTGCATTGAGCTGGGCTGTGCCTGGCGCTCCCTGGGGCCCTGAAGGAAAACTGTGGGACGAAGTGTATAACCTGGAGCAAGGCCAGTATATCAATCGCAAACTGGAGCCTATGCAGACTTATTATTATCTGATGAATATATTGGCTTCCACACCAACGAGTTACATTTTTGCCTTTGGCTCTGATGACGCCTTTATGGCATGGCTCAATGGCAGACTCCTTTACTCGACAGGCTACCCGGTGCCGAATAATGTAGTTTTTCTCGACCTGCCTCTCGAAGGTGAATCCAATACCTTGATTATAAAACATCTTAATGTAAAAGGTGATTTCAAAACTTTTTTTAGCCAAAAAATAGATCAGATTCATTTTGAAAAACCTGCTGAGTACACCACGCTCATGCCAAAAAAACTAAATCATATAGAACTCACCCTGGCCAATCCCTCCAATCCGCACGAAAATATGGGTACGCCAAACATTAAAATTATAATCTCTGAAAGAAAAAACAAATAATGTACGATGACAAAAATAACTTTAGGAAATCAGGAGTACTTTAAAGGTATTCCAAAGATAGGATTTGAAGGGGCCTCCTCCAAAAATCCGCTCGCATTCAAATGGTATGAACCCAACCGGGTAGTCAGAGGCAAACGCATGGAAGATCACCTCAAGTTTGCGGTGGCCTATTGGCACAGCTTCTGCAATGGCAATGCAGATCCATTCGGCTCGGTGACCAGGCCAATGCCCTGGATCCATGGTACGGATGCCATCAACTGTGCACAACATAAGATGGACGCAGCTTTTGAATTCATCACCAAGCTTGGTGCCCCTTACTATTGTTTTCATGATTTTGATCTGATCGAAGAAGGTGATTCCATCGCAGAATCCGAACGCAGGCTACAGGCCATCGTTGATTATGCCAAATCGAAACAAAAAGAATCTGGAGTGAAATTACTATGGGGGACAGCCAATCTTTTTTCTCATCCCAGGTACATGAATGGAGCGTCGACCAATCCTGATTTTCAGGTCTTGACTTATGCCGCCACTCAGGTAAAAAATGCTTTGGATGCTACTATTGCCCTGGAAGGAGAAAACTATGTGTTTTGGGGTGGGCGTGAAGGATATATGTCCCTCATCAACACCGACATGCATCGCGAGAAGGAGCACCTGGCCAGGTTTTTACAGATCAGCAGGGACTATGCGCGCGCAAAAGGATTTAAAGGTAATTTCTTTATTGAGCCCAAACCTATGGAGCCCACCAAACATCAGTATGACTATGATGCGGAGACAGTGATCGGTTTTCTTAGGGCCCATGATCTAGACAAGGATTTTAAACTCAATGTAGAAGTCAATCATGCGACTCTCGCAGGACATACTTTTGAACACGAACTTCAAGCGGCGGCTGATGCCGGCATGTTGGGCAGCATTGATGCTAACCGAGGTGACAATCAAAACGGCTGGGATACCGATCAGTTTACCATAAATCTTTATGAGACTGTGGAGGCTATGCTGGTCATCCTTCGAGCAGGCGGTTTACAAGGTGGCGGTATTAACTTTGATGCCAAGATCAGACGCAACAGTACAGATCTAGAAGACTTATTCATAGCTCACATCCATGGCATGGATATCTTTGCGAGGGCCCTGGTCATCGCTGATCAATTATTGACCAATTCTCCGATGGAGACTTTGCGCAAGATAAGGTATGAGTCCTATGATGCAGGACATGGCAAAGACTTTGAATCCGGAAAACTGGGTCTCGAGCAACTCCGAACCCTGGCCATCGACTTAGGTGAGCCTGCTATTAAAAGTGGCAAACAAGAATTATTCGAACAACTAATCAATTTATACATCTAATTAATCTTAATAAATGCAATTAACTGCCAAATTAGTCCAGGTACTCCCGGCTCAAACCGGACAGGGAAAAAATGGAGAATGGAAAAAACAAGATATCGTCGTTGAGACTGATGGCCAATATCCCAAAAAGGTATGTGTATCCGTCTGGGGTGACAAGCTTAATCACCTGAAATTGGAACCTGGCGAGGTGCTCACCATTGACTTTGATGTAGAAAGTCGTGAATACAACGGCAAATGGTATACCGATGTCAAAGCCTGGAGAGTAGCCTCAGGAGAAGCAGGAGGAGCTGGAGCCGGATCAGGATCTAATTCAGCACCGGCCGCTTATCGCAACAACAATTTCCCTGATGCACCTCCAGCCAGTATGAATTCTTTCGACGAAGACCTGCCCTTTTAGAACAGGTATAATTATACGCTGATAGTACATTGAATATTATTTCAATGGTTTTATCCTATCGGATCTCAAATCACGCTTTTTCGTTTTTTGGGTTTAAGTCAATCATAGCATTGTAGAATTGACAAAAAGCTATATATTTGCAGCTCTTTAAACGAAAAGTAGACTCCGTAGCTCAGTTGGTAGAGCAATACACTTTTAATGTATGGGCCCTGGGTTCGAGTCCCAGCGGAGTCACTTAAGATCTGGAAGGCGGCATATGGCCGCCTTTTTTATTCATTCAATGTAAGTGGGGAAAAATTACATTCCTCCAGCCACCATAGATGCATTGGTAAGAAACGAACTCGATTGGCAGTTTATATTGGAAAGCAACGGGCTGCCTGGTTGACTAAATCCTTTGAAATCACTCCCCTACCGGTGCCAAAGTCACCGCCAATCCATCCAAATCATCGGATAATTTGATTTGACATCCTAGGCGACTATTTTGCTCCACGAAAAATGCCTGATCCAACATCAGGATCTCGTCATAGCTTGGCTCATGAAGATCATGATCACTGGTGACATACATATGACAACTCGCACATAATGCCATACCCCCACAGGTACCTGCCACAGGGAGTTCATTGGCTTTAGCGAGCTCCATCATATTAAGATTGAGGTCTGTCGGTGCCTCTATATCATGTACTTTTCCTTCTCTATCAGTTATGTGAACAGTAATCATCTAAAATATCCATGAGTTATTGAAATGGCTTCTAATTGAAAAAGGTCCATTTTTTACCAACAAAATTAACTGCAATAAATTATTCATTGCCTAAAATCAATGCACTTTTAAACTAAGCCTTAATTAATAAAGTGGAACATCATTATTCAAAGAATGGTACACCGCGTGTAGCATATTTTTTCATCCCTTCCTCATTGATCTCCACGCCAATACCTGGTTTGTCTGAAACTGTGATAAAACTCTTATCTACCCAGGCCCCATCATAGGTGACTAGATCTTTAAACATAGGATCCGTGTGAAAATAAACCTGCCACTCCATAATCAAAAAATTAGGTACTGAGGCTGACACATGGGCAGAAGACATAGCACCGAGGTAGGAAGCTACCATATGTGGTGCAAAGGGCACATAATATAGATTGGCCAGGTTGGCGATACGCTGAGCTTCTCCCAGGCCACCACATTTTTGCAGATCCGGCATAATGATATCGACCGCTCCGATCTCCAATAATCTTCTAAATCCATGGGCCAGGTAATGATTTTCTCCGGCGCAGATAGGAGTACTTGTAGAATCAGTTATTTTTTTATAGGCTTCTTGATTTTCTGCCGGCACCGGTTCTTCCAGCCACATTAGATTCAATGGTTCAAATAACTTGGCGACCCGCTCTCCGGTGATCGCATCATACTTGCCATGCATATCTACGCAGATGTCTATATCAGGCCCTACAGCTTGTCTGGCTGCAGAGATTTGGTCGACCATTCGCCTGAGTTCGGCGGGACTGGCTGTCCAATTGTATCGATCATATTTATTAGGATCATTGGCCTGGTCTACATCAAATTTGATGGCATTAAAACCCATATTGACCGCGTTTTTAGCTGCCTCAGCAAACTCTTCCGGTTTTGGGTTTTGGCTTTGATACAAAGCAGTATCAAGATAGACCCTTATTTTATCCCGAAATTTTCCTCCCAGCAATTGATAGACGGGCAGACCCAGGATCTTTCCTGCCAGATCCCAAAGTGCCGTCTCTACTGCTGTCAATACCGCTACAAACATGCCTGATTGCGCTCCTTCAAAAAATCCGGACTTTCTAATATCCTCAAAAAGTCTATTTACATTAAGGGGGCTCTTTCCTTTGAGCCTTTGCCCCATCATTTTCACCAGGTGATAGGTGCCCGGAGTAGCGTCTACACCTTCACCGCAACCCCAGACACCCTGGTCTGTGTATATCTTGACGAATAAACTATGACCATTGCGGATGTATCCACATTTAATATCGGTGATTTTGATCTCACTCGGCAAAGAATATTGTTCGTTGCGTCGTATGGCTTCGGTAAATTTATTGCCAAAGCTGAGCAAGGGACTTGCTGTGAGACCAGCAGCCGCGATGCTTTTTGCTAAAAACTCCCGTCTTTTATTTTTCATTACAATCTAAGTTTTTATTTACTCAATATTTACAGTTTTGCATAAACCTGCAAGGTTGTTTTTCGCACCGGCTATCGATCAAACTTCGCAGGTTCTTTCTATTTTTTTGCTGTTGCTTATTACCCATTGCCTATTGTCTTCCGAAGTCTCGGGATGCCTAAATGCCTCCAAATCACCACGTTCTTGTCTTCAGATATTCCTGGATCTGTTCTTTAGGTACCGGGAGTTTGTCTATATGGGCATTTAACCATTGTGAAAAATCTTTTTCTATTTCATCTGACCATCGGTTGTCAATCTGGCCCGGAGTATATTTTTGTTCTCGCAGTCGTTCATGGCCAAACATATCTCTCAATCTAACTATCTCTGATGTCTTGACTACTTTCTCTAAAAGATGTGGAGGAATAAATAAAACACCACCATCTCTGCCTAAGACAATGTCTCCCGGCATGACCGTCGCCAAGCCTATACGCGTAGGAGTATTGATACCAACCAGGGTGGTATTGAGTTGACCATCCGGATTATTGAGATGATGAGAAGGATGATAACTTCTGAAAAAGGAAGTAAACCCTCCCAATTCTTTAAGGCCATTTATATCCCGCACGGCGCCATTATAGACGATACCCCGGCCAGTCTTTGCAAAAATAGAATTACCAAGGTTGTCGCCAATAGTAGGCCCGTCCTCATGAGCACCAAACTGATCTACTACGTAGACATCGCCATTTACCAATAGATCGATCGGCCAGGAGTTTTGAGACTTGACTCTACCATCCCTGGTATGACCTTTGTCATCTATGACCCGGTGTATGTCTGGTCTGCCGGGCATGAAGGTGGCGGTAACTGCTCTGCCTACGAGGACACTGTCCGGGTTGATCACCTGCCATCCGTCATCGTACTGATGTTTGAAGTTTTCGTTGCGGAGTACTGCCCATGCTTCTTCCAGGGTCACCGATTTTAATCGTTGGATTAAAGCATCCGGGGCTTTAGGTCTACCATCGGAAAAACGTTCGCCTTTCCATTGCGGTGTGAGAAAAATCAATTCCTCTTTGCTGATTTGCTGAGCAAATAGATTTAAGGCAGAACATATCAATACCAGGAGAAACAAAGATTTTACATTCATATACTACTATGTTATCGAATTTAATATTCCACTAAAATAGTTAGATTAAAACAGATAAATATCATAGTATGAGTATTAATTTATATCCTGTGCATGATCCCTGGTATCAAACTCCTAAGGCAAGCCCTTAATTTTCTTCAAGAATGAGATGTACCCCAGCTCTGGTGCAGAGATGAAAAAGCATTTGAGTCCCACAATGTGGGAATTAAGGCAGGCCTCAGATCCAAAAATATTTATTTGACAGTATGCAAGGGCTACCTAGTAATAAACCACCGGCAACTCAAAGAATATTAGATAAAGAATATCCTTGCTTGAAGAAAATTAACCATTCAAGGCAGCAGCACCCGCTACGATCTCCATCAATTCATTGGTTATAGTAGCCTGACGGGCCTTGTTATAATGAATTCGTAATTCTTTCAAAAGATCCTCAGCATTTTCTGTCGCTTTGTCCATGGAAGTCATTCGGGCACCATGCTCAGAAGCGGAAGTATCAAAAATATATCGCTTCATCTGGATTTTAAGCAGCGACGGGATCATTGATTCCAATACCGTTTGAGTATTTGGTTCATAAATGTAGTCCGCTTTTAGCTTACCGGCTTTATCTGGAAGAATAATTTTAGGTACCGGTAGGTAATGTTCGAGGGTTGGAAACTGGGTCGCAGCATTTTTAAATTTGCCATAAGCGACCTGTATACTGTCGTACTTACCTTCATTAAAAGATGCGATCAGCGAATCAACTAATTTATTGATAGTATCTGACTGAATAGACTCGATCATAGTGACATGGTCTCTGATGATCGTACAGTCAGCATAATGTTTGCTGAAATAATCCAATCCTTTTTTGCCTATACAGAGCATGGTGAGATGACCAGACTTGCGCTGTTCTGCATATTGACTGGCGATGGCTGCAGTTGCACTTTTTATGATATTGGTATTAAATGCTCCGCACAATCCTCTGCTGGAGGTCACCACGATCAATAAAGCATTTTTGACTTCTCTTTTTTTAGCCAATTTAATCTCGGCATCTCCACCCAGGCTGGTGATTACATGACCGAGCATATCATTGAGCTTAGTATTGTACGGACGCATCTGCACGATGGCTTGCTGCGCTTTGCGCAACTTGGCAGCGGAGACCATCTTCATGGCTTTGGTGATCTGCTGAGTGTTGATCACTGATTTGATCCGTTCCCGAACTTCTTTTAAATTGGCAGCCATTGGAGATTATTTTTTGCGGTACATTCCTGAGAGCTCTGCAGACAGGCTTTTGAGCTTGCTTTCACCATCTGCAGTCAATTGGCCTTTTTTTAATTCGGCCAGGGTCTCCGGATATCTTTTTTCCAGGTTGGTCAGATACATATCTTCAAATTCACCCACTTTATCTAATGGCACAGCGGCTAGTAGATTGTTGGTACATAAGTAGATCATCGCTACTTGCTTTTCTACCGAAACCGGAGAATATTGAGGCTGCTTTAAAATCTCCACATTACGCTTGCCTTTCTCCAGTGAAGCTTGAGTAGTTGCATCCAGGTCGGAACCAAATTTTGAAAAGGCTTCCAGCGCACGAAATTGAGCCTGGTCCAATTTGAGTGTACCTGCCACTTTTTTCATAGCCTTGATTTGGGCATTTCCTCCCACGCGGGATACCGAGATACCTACGTTGATGGCCGGTCGCACACCTGCATTGAACAAACTGGACTCCAGGAAGATCTGTCCATCGGTGATAGAGATCACGTTAGTTGGGATATAGGCGGATACATCTCCTGCCTGAGTCTCGATGATAGGTAGAGCAGTCAGTGAGCCCCCACCTTTGACCATACCTGCTTTGACCAATGATTCAGGCAGGTCGTTCATATTTTGAGCTATATCATCATTGCTATTGATTTTGGCAGCTCGCTCCAGCAATCGGCTATGCAGATAAAATACATCACCAGGATATGCTTCACGCCCGGGAGGTCTACGGAGCAGGAGGGATACCTCCCTGTAAGCTACTGCTTGCTTAGACAAGTCATCGTAAATGATCAATGCTGGTCGGCCGGTATCTCTAAAAAATTCCCCTATTGCACAGCCGGCAAATGGAGCAAAAAACTGCATAGGGGCCGGATCTGCGGCAGAAGCGGCCACAATCACGGTGTATGGCATAGCTCCGTATTCTTCCAGGGTTTTGGCCACATTGGCTACCGTAGAAGATTTTTGGCCTGAAGCCACATAGATACAGTATACGGGTTCTCCCCTTTCGTAAAATTCTTTTTGATTGATGATCGTGTCTATAGCGATGGCTGTCTTGCCTGTTTGTCGGTCACCGATGATCAACTCTCTTTGACCACGGCCTATAGGGATCATACTGTCGATCGCTTTGATCCCTGTCTGCAATGGTTCGTTGACAGGCTGACGATAGATTACACCAGGAGCGATCCGTTCGAGGGGCATAGAATAAGTAGCGCCGGCTATCTGACCTTTGCCATCTATAGGATTGCCCAGAGCATCTACAACCCGACCGAGAAATCCTTCACCTACATTGATAGAAGCGATCTTTCCTGTCCTTCTTACGACACTACCTTCATGGATACCATCCCAGGGGCCCATCAATACGACCCCGACATTATCTTCTTCGAGATTGAGTACGACCGCTTGCACGCCGTTTTCAAATTCTACCAACTCTCCGGCTTCTACCATGGAGAGTCCATATACCCTGGCGATACCGTCACCAACCTGCAGGACAGTTCCAATCTGTTCCAATTCAGCTTGCGTTTTTTGACCAGACAATTGTTGTGTCAGAATCGCTGATATTTCATCGGGCTTAATATTTACCATAGCTACTATATTATGATATTAGATTAGTTAATTTTTTTTCGGATTGTCAGAGGAGGAACTTTCAGAGGTGATTTCTGCACCAGCCAAAGCTTTCTTCATATTGTGTAATTGATGTGCTATGCTGGCGTCATAAAGATTATCATCGTATTCGATCATAAATCCACCTATCAGCTTGGGGTTGACTTTGGTCTCCAGCTCGATATTGTCCCGGGTAGAAACAGCCTGGGTCAGTTTGGCTTTGATGGTCTCGACCAATTCAGGATCGATACCCTCAGCAGTAGTCAATACCACCTTAGTTTTTTTATTGATGGCGTCGTATTGTTTTAAAAATTCGTGGGCGATCTCTGGCATATATTCTTCTCGTCCTTTCCTTACCAGGATATTAAAAAACCCAAAAGTGATGGGGTCAAAAATTTTCTCGAACAATGCCCGATACACTTCCGACTTTTTACCTGAAGTTATGATCGGGCTTTTGCACAATAAATTGAACTCCCTGATGTCAGCAGCAACTTTAAGATTGAGGATATCCTCATATATCCTGTCCAGTTTGCCTTGAGCCTGGGCAAAATCAATGAGAGATTTGGCGTATCGGGATGCTATCCTGGTGAGTGACATTAGTTGAGATTTAGTTCATCTACCATTTTCTTGGAGAATGCTTGCTGTTCCGGGTTACTTTGTAATTCTTTGCGAATGATTTTCTCTGCAATTTCCAGAGCAAGTTTGCTTACCTGATCTTTTACTTCTACCATGGCGAGTTTTTTCTGATTCTCGATATCCGCCATCGCACTGTTGATCACTTTGGAAGCTTCTTCTTTGGCTTTCTCTTTGGCTTCGTTGATGATGCTGTTTTTGGTGTCTTTGGCTTCCGATAAGATTTTAGCGCGGTCTTCTCGAGCTTCGGCGAGAATACGGTCATTCTCCGCTTTCATATTGTTCACTTCTTCGCGGGCTTTTTTGGCTGAGTCGATCGCATCCTGGATATCATTTTCCCTTTGCTTGAGTGATTCCGTAATGGGTTTGAATGCATACTTACCGATCAACAACCAAAACAATACGAAGAATAAAACAGTCCAGAAAAACAAACCAAACTCAGGTTTGATGGGACTGAAATCTGCTAGATATATCATGAGATCGTTATTAATGATTTAAATTTTTAAAAGCTACCTGGCAAAAACCAATCGTAGATACCAGGTAGTAGCTTTTCTGAAAAAATGGATTAAGCTGAAAGATAAGATAACAATAATGCGATCAAAGCAGCACCCTCTACAAGAGCAGCAGTCAAGATCATATTTGCTCTGATATCACCCACAGCTTCCGGCTGACGAGCGATAGCATCCATAGCTTTACCACCGATAGTACCTACGCCGATGCCGGCGCCGATCACGGCTAAACCCATCCCAATAGCGGCAATTGAACCTGTCATAATTTAATAAAATTTATATGTATGAATAATGTTTGCATTGTATACGATTAATGTTTCTCCTCTGCATGATGATGTTCCTCAGTGGCTGCTCCTAAATAAGAGGCAGTCAACAGCGTGAATACATAAGCCTGGATGAAGGCCACCAGGAGTTCTATCGCCATCATAAATACGGACAATAATCCTGAGCCTATCGAGGCACCTAAGGATCCGCCTACGTTTTGGCCGGACTTGCCGAAAATAAAGATTAGACTTACGAATACTACCAAAGTCATATGACCAGCAGTGATATTGGCAAAGAGTCGGAGCATCAGAGTCAATGGCTTGATGAAAATACCCAGGATCTCCACAGGTGTCAGAATGGTTTTGACCCAAGCTGGCACCCCAGGCATCCAAAGGATATGCTGCCAATAGTTTTTGTTGCCATTGATGGTAGTGAGAATGAAGGCGATCAATGCCAGGACCATCGTGACACTGAGATTACCCGTCACGTTAGACCCTCCGAAGAACGGTACTTGTCCAAAAAGATTGAGGCCTAATATGAAGAAAAACTGAGCCAGCAGGAAAGGGAAAAACTTCTCCCATTTAGCACCAATAAATGGCTTGGCTACTTCGTCTCTTAAAAACAGGATCACAGGTTCGATAAAATTCTGAATACCTTTTGGTGCTCTGCCAGGATTGTTTTTGTATGCATTGGCAATACGGATAAACATCCATCCTAACAAAAGACAAACCAATAGCATACTAATGGCATTCTTGCCCAAAGAAAAGTCGTAAAAAGAAGTCACTCCCCCACCAAATAAACCACCATCGGCAGTACTTTTTTTGTCTAATCTATATTCATTACCCTGATAATCAGCAAAATATATATCGATTTTTTTGCCTTTTTCATTCAACTCCTCCTTATGTGTAAATCCCGCCAATTCCACTTCGCCGCTGGGAAAGGATGGATCCTGCACCCGCATCACCTGACCTTCGTGCAGGACAAACTGGTTATAAGCTTTATGCCCGTCACCGTGTCCAAAACCATCAAAACCAAATCTCGATGAAGAAAACACATCCCAGCCTTTGCCCTTGGTGTATAAAAAGCAAGGCAACGGTATATTAAAAGGGCCTATACTATATATATTTTGATCTGAGATATGATGAAAGGCGGTAGCAGCAGGATCAAACTCATGATGGCCCTCGCCTTCTCCCGCAGGATGCTCTACATCATGCTGCTCCGCAGCACTGCTCGCTTCATGGGCCTGCCCAAAGACAAAACCCCCAAAGAAAGAGAACAATAAACTGAATATCAGATTTTTACGGAGGATAATTTTGTTTGATTTAATCATTTTCTTAAAAATCGATGCAAATGTACAAAAATTAGTTGGTAGGTAAAGGGGTGGAATAGAGGTTTGTTTTGAGATTTTTTGAGGGTATCGTACTCATACCTGGCCCTTCCCTCCTGAGGATGCCTTGGCTTGGCGAATTGCTTGAATTGGGCTGTAGATCTTTCTTTCAGGCTGTCGGGTCTAATCGCAACCTACTTCTAAGCTTTTGGGCCAGGTGGCCAGAGCTTGGCAGACTGCTTGAATAAGCAGAAATACTTTCCTCCAGGCTGTTGACTCGGTGACCAGAAACGTGGTCCTCTCCCATTCTTAAGGGGAGAGATAGAGTGGGGTTGATTCGGTGGCACCGCAGGTGCTTAAGAGTGTAATCGCTCTAATCGCACCCATCCCTGGCCCTTCCCCGTCTGATGCCGGACAGGCCTCCCGAGGGAAGGGGATGCCAGAGCCTGGCGGATTGCTTGAAGTTGGCTGTAGATCTTCCTTCTAGGCTGTCGGGTCTAATCGCACACAACTTCCAAGCTTTTGGGCCTGGTGGCCAGAGCTTGGCAGCCTACTTGAATAAGCTGAAAATCTTCCTCCTGGCTGTCGACTCGGTGACCAGAAACGTGGTCCTCTCCCATTCCCAAGGGGAGAGACAGAGTGGGGTTGATTCGGTGGCACACTTAAAGATATCTTAAAATAATTTGCCTGATCTAAACCTCATTACAATAGACCATAGATGATTTTCAAAATAAGGTACTATTTGTATTAGATAGCCAGGGTAGTTTTCCCGCGTGATTTATTTTTAAAATTTGAGTCATTGTTTGAATGCCTTTTTTAAAACTCAGAATACCCATCTGGCCAAACTAAAATTATAAAAAACTACATTCATACACTCTATAAATTCATTTGAAAATATCTTTCCTGCTTTTCCATCAACTCATCATGACTGCCCTCCTCAACTAAGCTCCCCTGATGCAATACCAGTATCCGATCGCATGGCCTCACGGTTTTTAATCTGTGCGCTATGATTATGATCGTCTTGCCAAGTGATTTATACCATTGCAGCGTTTGTTGTACCTTTTCTTCTGCTACCGGATCGAGTGCAGAGGTTGCTTCATCCAGGATCAGGATCTCCGGATCACGATAGAGCGCCCTGGCTATCGCGATACGCTGTTTTTGTCCTCCACTGAAATTGACACCGTGTTCGCTGACGGTAGCACCATAACTATAGGGGAGCTTTTCTATAAATTCGTGAATTCCAAGACGCACCGACAGTTCTACTATTTTCTTTAAATCAGGATTAAAGTCTCCCAGGGCAATATTCTCAATAATGGTACCGGTAAATAAAGTAATGTCCTGAGGTACCACGCCTACCACCTGACGCAGGCTGGCATTGGAGATCTGCCGGAGATCGAACTGACCAATACGGATCTTGCCTTCCTGCAGTGGATACAGGTTTTGCAACAAAGATAGCAACGTAGATTTGCCTGACCCACTCTCGCCGACTATCCCCGTGGACTGCCCCTTAAGGATCGCGAGATTCAGTCCCTTAAAAACTTCTGTACGTGTACCATACCTGAAAAACACATTGTCAAACAGGATATCACCCATCAATTCAGGAAGGAGGGTGATTCTGGGTTCGTCACTTTGCTCTATTTCGAGATCGATGATTTCAAATAACCGATCAGCCGCGATCAAAGCGTCCTGAATAGCTTTATTGGCACCGATAAGTGACGATGCTGGACCGGTAAAATAGGCGATCAGCGAATAAAAAGATAATAATTCGCCGGGAGACAAATGCCTCTGTAATACAAAATAAGATCCTGCCCATAATACGATGATCGTAAATATCCTGGTGACCAGTTCAGAGCCGGTACCTAAAGAAATCCCATAGATACCGGTTCGATAGATAGATCCCAATAAGGTAGAAAATCGAGTATCCGTCTTTTCATTGGCTTGCATTTCAATACCAAACCGTTTGATGGTACCCGCCGCATGAAGGCTCTCTACCAGGTGTGCCTCCAATTCAGCACTTTGCTCCATGAGCCTGCGCATCCATCGTCTATTGACCGCATTGCTGATCATATAGATGAGGATATAAAAAGGCACGACGGCCAGGATCAGCAAGGCCAGCTTCCAATAATAAATAAACATCACCGCCAGGGAAAAACCGATGATGAGTATATTGACGATCAGGCTCAGCGCTACCTCGTTGATGAAAGCCCTGATTTTGACAGCATCATTGACTCGACTGATGATCTCACCCA
Organism: Saprospiraceae bacterium; assembly: GCA_016709995.1. NCBI lineage: Bacteria > Pseudomonadati > Bacteroidota > Saprospiria > Saprospirales > Saprospiraceae > Saprospiraceae bacterium. The sequence continues at coordinate 66,488 of JADJLQ010000003.1, read as the reverse complement.
CCCGCATGGTGTCAAAAAATCGCTGCGGCAGGCGCAGTAAATGTTTGTAATAGCCCAGGATCAGTCTGCGATCGATTCGTTGCCCGGCCTGGAGGGAAAACACTGATTTGTACATGCCGAATGCCAGCTGAAACAGCAGCAGCCCGATCATGATCACACTCATCAGATTGAGCAGTCGAAGATTGCCATCGACCAGTACAAAGTCGACGATCTTCTGCACATAGATCGCTGTGGACAGCCCCAATACCGTATAAATGATCGCTGCCAGTAATGCGCCAGCTACCAATCCCAGTTCCGGCCGGATCAATTGCCAAAACCTTGATCCGTGCGATGTTTTCTGATTGCCTTTTTGAAATCGCTGGGATGGGGAGAGGAGAACTACCACCCCGGTCCATTCTTGCTTAAATGCTTCATGGCTCATTCGGATCAGCCTGCCCTGCCCCGGATCCATGATCGTGACTGTCTTTTTATCAACCCGATACAATACATAATAGTGATGCAATGTCTTTTTAACCACCACATGTACTATGACCGGAAGGGGTACTGTACTCAACGCTTCAAACGGGCCTTTAACACCCCGTGCATCAAATCCCAAGTATTCGGCTGCTTCTATCAGGCCCAGGATATTGGTACCCTTTTTATCCGTACCCGCTTTTTGGCGGATGCGCGCTACCGGCATTTGCAACCGATAGTAGGCGGCGATCGAGGCCAGGCAGGCAGCACCACAGTCGGTGATATCTCTTTGTTTTACCCGGACTCTCGACGGAATACTCACTATGCTGTTTAGTTTTTATGTAGCCTGATCACTTCGCATGAAACTGAGGATGGCATTGGATCTAAAACAATGTCTAACTAAATTAATTTACCTCATGACTATCGGGGCCGAAGGATTTAACCAATCATCCATATTATCCCAGAGCAATTGCCAAAGTGTGCGCTCAGCGATCGTAAATCTCGCTGTCAAAGTCATCCCCTTTTTAAGATTTCCGGTAAAGCCATTTTTCAGATGCATCTGGGTATGGTCCAAACAACATTTCACTTTATACACCGGCTTATTATCTAATATTGTAAAATCATTGTCTATACTGATGATCCTCCCGGTGAGTATGCCGAAGTATTTATAGTCAAAAGCATCTACCTGGAATCTCGCTTCCTGCCCCCTATACAGCAAGCCGATATCACGCGTACCCGCGTAACACTCTGCTATCAATTCGACATCCGGTGACACGGAGCCTATGACTTGCCCCGCTTGTATGGCTGATCCACGGTACCACTTGCCAATGTCCTGGATCGTCCCGGCTACCGGAGCCCTGATCTCATAGAGGTACCTGCTGTTTTCGAGTTGTTCTAATTGTGATTGATATTGTGCGAGCTCCTGTTCTCTGAGGGCCAGTTCTTGTTCCCACAGACCCGGTTGTTCCCTTAGATAGGCGTCCCGAGAAGCTACTTGCCTATCGTACTCGTTTTCTTTATCAAAAAACTCCTTGGATGCGATGACCTTTTCTTTAAACAGGTAGGATGCCATATCCAGTTCTTTTTTGGCTTTGAGGAGGGTAGTCTCCAATTCTGTTCTGCGGTACATATATTTTTGGAGTTGCTGGCGTAAAGCAGGATGTTGGATCTTAATCAGCAGGGATCCATTGAGTGCATTTCTGTTCAATGCTTTGAGGTCTGCAATCAATTTTTGCCTCCAGGCCATTTCATACTGTAACAAGGATTCTCTATTGACCCGATCAGGATCTTTGAGCAAAGCCACGATACTATTAGCTCTGACTTTATCGCCTTCCTGCAAATAGAGTGTATCGATGAGGCCGCTGGAGAGAGATATAATCTCGGTACGCTCTTGAAGAGGACGGATGATGGCGGGAAGGGTGGTGGAGATCGGGAGGGTGGAAAAGTGAATTAGCAAAGCCGACAAACTGATGAAAAAAATAAAAGTAAAAATAAATGAAAATTTCATTTTAAAAATGATAACTTTAATTTAATCAATCTAGATGTATATGTTGATATGATTAATGAATTAAATTAAGACTTAACAATAGGTTATTTTCTCATTCAAGATAAGAAAATTTATTCTGTGAAATCATATTTTACAATCAACATTATGAATATAAGATTCTAAGAAGCTCTTTAAAAGATGATATTTTTAAAAATATGATAATGACAGAAGGCAAAAATTGTAAACGGCATGATATAAAATAGGGAATTTAATGTCCTTTGTTGAAAGAAAAATATACGAACATACATAGCTTAAAAAAAGTTGTGGCAATATTAAAATAGGAGTTAAATATGCTATATCTTTTAAGTTAGAAAAATTTAGAAGGTGAAAAACACCAAACATCAAATTAAGAAAATGAAAATAATAGACTTGATTACTAATATGTAATTCTTTGGTAAAGAAGACATCCTTATTAAAATAAATAATAAAAATAGTAAATAATATAATAAAAAAATGAGTAAATCCTTTATAATACTCAGGAGTTATTTGTTTGTTTAAAAAAATCAATATAAAAAATGTAATAACAGTCAAAAATGATATAGTTTTATCTTTAATACCAATTTTTAAAATTAAAGGATATCTAAAAATAAATTCTTCAATTATAGGTGCTCCTAGGATAAAACCAAAAATTACCTCATAATTTATATTCTCAATATCATTTACATTTATTAGATTTACTTTAAAATAGTTTATAAAAACAGAACATATAATTGCTAAAAGAATATTTATTATTAATAATTGAAGTACAATAATTTTATTTACATTATAATCATATTTAAATTTAAAGATAAATTCATATATTTTGCTAAATGGCTTTATAAAAAATGATATCATAATATTAAAAAATCTACACCTAACTATGTTTAGGCGTAGATTTTAACTGGTACAAAAAAATAGTTTATTATTGCTTTTTTAGATAAAGATTAGGATATTCCAAAAGATGGACTACCACCAAATGGATCACCAGTATTGAGTCCTGCTGCGTACATACCCGATCCTAATGCTGCACCATAAAGGCGAATAACACCCCCAACTAAGTTGCCTGCGAACGTTCCAAGATCGCCTAAAAATGAACCAGATCCACCATTAACTTCTGAAATTTCAAGTGTCGTCAATTGCGAAAATTCAACATTGTTTTTCATATGCATAAAAATTATAATTGTTAAAAATTTTTAAGAGAATTGCGAAGTCCGTCAAAAAATCCATCTGTAAATTCTTTAATGTACTGTGCAGATTCAACTAGTAAAATACCAACGCCTAATGCTACTAAAACAGGATTACCTCCTTCTGTTTCACTTACTTCCTTTTGTGTTAAGTCTTTTAAATTTTCCATAAGAATAAAATTATTAAAAATTTCGATTTTTCCTTTCCCCTTTTTAGGCCACGAAAGGCATACCCCTCATTCGAGGGCGTATCATTTCCTTCATTATGACAATTGAGTTTTCATCACAACTTTTGTTTCAAGCAGATATTTAACAAAGCATAGCCTGTGGCTCCGTCCTTGTATTTATTACCCTTGTAGCAAAGCTCGACGATTAGCATAAGATCAATTAAAATCTATTGTATCGGAACTTAGCCACAAGAAGTATCGATTACAAATACTTCACCCGCTTTATACGATATCTGAATTGGTTTGAATTTCTCTTAGTCGTACTCCCATCCAGCGCTAGATCAGAGACTTAGAGAATAGCCAATACCAAAGCTTGTTATAACCACCATCGTCAGGCTACGACCAATGATATTATACCAGGCTACGAGATTTTTGAAAAGTATCGATACTTCTATAAATACTTTTAACGAAAATACTATCTAAGCATCCAGAATTACAACTGTACAGCCCGTTTTGGCACGAAATGGCGTGAAATGGCGTGAAATGGCATGAAATGGCGCGAAATGGCACGAAATGGCGCGAAAATTTTGGTCCGATGACTTAAAAAAATGGTTCTTGGAGCTGGTATATGATTGATGGTCTGGTAAAAAATGCTTGAGAGATGTTATTTATTCAGGTATGATCTTGAAGACAAGTAAGTTTATTTAGTGCGAACAAGACCTGGAAAGTTGAGTGCCGTGCCAGGTAGGGTCTATTTGGGGAACGTGAACTGGAAGGTGGAAGTGTAAGCATGTTCTGGGTATAGGTGGTTAAAGCAGGAATCCGATCCTTTTCTAAGAATCCAACTTAAATGCCATGAAGTTGGTACTCCCCCTTTTTCCGAAGGGGCTGCCTTCGGTAGTCTGGGAGAGAAAGAGTGTGGTTGATTCTGATTGAGCTTCGCTCTAAATCAACCCATCCCGTCCCTTCCCCGTCCAAAGCCGGACAGGCCTTCTCCAGGGATGGGCACGCATTTTCCCGGCATAGGTGGTTAAAACTAAAGTCGAACCTTTTCTAAGAATCTGGCGTGAATGCCAAGAACTTGGTCCTCTCCCCTTTTCCGAAGGGGCTGCCTTCGGTAGTCAGGGAGAGACAGAGAGGGGTTGATTAGTTGTAGATCCTTCTTTCAAGCTCTTGAATCCTTGAAATAGGCTGAAATATCTTCACCTAGGTTGTCAGTCCGGTGACCAGATGCGTGGACTCCGATCATTTAATAAGAATCCAGCCTGAATACCAAGAACTTGGTCCTCTTCCCTTTTTCCGAAGGGGCTGCCTTAGGTAGTCAGGGAGAGACAGAGTGGGGTTTATATGAACTTCACACCTACGCCCAAAAGCTGAGCCAAAATGCCCACCTATTCACTTCCTCAGTGCCTTCACTCCCATTAGTGGTTAAATAGTATTAGTGGTCACCCCACCTACCTAATCCAACCGCTCCAGGATCATTTCCCAAAGATCCTCATACGGAATGATCTCTGTCTCTGCACTATTGGGATAGGTCTCAATAGGTACCGCCTTGAGTTTATTAAATATCTTTTCAGTCCGGAATACAGTACCGGTCTTTTTAAAATCAGCCCTGACCATCTCTGAGATCATACGGATAAAACATTGCGAACGGAAATTTTCATCTTTTTTGAGGTGGCGGTAGGAGTATAAATTTAGGGATTCGATGCGATCGATAATTTTGTTGAACTTTTTATCCGCGAGGAAAAATAGGATCTGAACAAGAATAATAGGGATATTAGTCCCTTGTTTGTCACGTGAATAATCAGGTACCTGATTTAAAAATTTATTTATTCTAAAATCCTCCAGCTTAATTAAAGTGGTTATTTTCTCGATTTTATAAAGGAAGCTGGCATAAGCTTGTAATATATAATATAACTCCGTAATTATTGTGGGTTGTTTGGCGAAAGTTTTATAGGAGGCAACACTGATTAGGCGGTCAGCGCCTTCAAAATATCTTTTGGTGTGAAACATAGTGAGAATAAAATAATAATTACAAGCATACCAATTGAAATTTCCAATATTCAATTTATCAAAATAGTTTGCATCGATCTCCAAAGCTGTACTGGCATCTTTCGAAATAATAGTAATTTTTAATTGAGAGGTAATTAAAATTTCAAGTGTAATTACGGCAAGAAAGGGTTTAGAAAATATTTTGTCTGCAAAATATTTCGTCCATTTTTTAAACTCAATAAAATTCTTTTGCTCTTTATAAAAATCCAAAATGACGGAAGAGCACATAAGAATTAATTCTATGGACAGAGGCCCAGCGGCTAGGTTCATGGCTTTTTGGACCTTTTCAGATGGATTATATTTATTACGGCCTTTTATAGATATTGGTTTATTTGAGTTTTGCCTCAATAATATTTCACCGGCAATTTCTTCAATCGAAAGCTCTTTGAACAACATATCGTTATTTGCCGTAAAAACTATTCTATATTTTTCAAATTTTCTGGGATTTACAAATGTGGTGCTGAATTGCCTAATTAAAAACCTGGCTAATAATACAGTAAGGTCAGTGAATTCATATTTAATGGTCACCGGGATAGTACTTTCTGCAAGATCTATAGCCATTTTTCTGGCCCCTCTTTCTGCAAGCATTCTGACAGCAATGGTCCTTCGCGCGCAATTATAGTATGCTTTAGCCCTCTCACTGAATAAGGGAGAATTGGTATCGACGAAGAATAGTGTATTGATAAGCTTTTCTCTAAAGTTGTAATATAATCTATAAAAACTTTTTTCGGATTTTATCGTGGCTCCATATATTCTTGACCTCAGCTCATGCAGAGAGATTGATGCATCCTTTCTCATCAAATCGAAAATTTGAGTCATTTTGTTTTTGTTTGACCCAAAATCCTGGCGAGAGAATATTTGCAGTTCATCAATATTAGATCTCTCGATAATTTTGACGACAATTTTATCCTCCTCAAAAGAAAATTTGTCCATTTCTATTTATGATTAAAAGTATATAATATTGATTTTCAGTTATTTATAAAATATATATCATCTATTCTCATTATTTACCACTTCATAAAAGTAAATAAATGATAGAAGAATTAGCTTTTAATCAGACCAATTTTGGTTGAATAAAATTCAACCATCTAGATATCACAACTTACAAAACATGAACAAAACCGCCCTCACCAAGCACCAGCTCTCTGAACAATTAGGCATCAGCCTCAGGACGCTACAAAGAAAGCTCCACCAAGCCGGACTGAATATACCCCGAGGGCTTATATCTATTGATAATCAGCATATTATAAGGGAAAACTGGGCTATACCTCCACTGCCACTCATCGACTCCATACAGGTACCACAGACTGAAAGATTTATCCAATTTACTCAAATTGGCTCTCAACCACTACCCCCATATCCCCTCCTTAGTGCCCTTACTTCCCTTAGTGGTTAATTAAAAGTAGTGGTCTCCACCACCAAACTAATCCAACCGCTCCAAGATCATCGCCCAAAGATCCTCATACGGGATGATCTCCGTCGCAGCACTATTAGGATAGGTCTCTATCGGAACCGCCTGGAGTTTATTAAATAATTTTTCGGTCCTGAATATTGTACCTGTCTTGCGAAAATCAGCCCTGACCATCTCTGAGATCATTCGGATAAAACACTGGGATCGGAAGTTTTCATCTTTTTTGAGGTGGCGGTAGGAGTAGAGGTTTAAAGATTCTATACGGTCTATGATTTTATTGTATTTTTTATCAGCGAGGAAAAATAAAATTTGAACAAGGATAATCGGGATATTGGTTCCTTGTTTATCCCTGGTAAATTCAGGAACCTCGTTTAGAAATTTACTTAACCTAAATTGCTTATTAGAAGCATCATCTTCTAACTTTTTTATTAATTTTAAAAAGTGCGCATATGCTAGTAACATATAAAAATATAAGCGGATAGTAAGGGATTGGTTTCTAAATGTCTTATATTCTGTGATAAAAATCAAATTGTGATATCCTACTTCATATTCCTTCGAATGAAACATTATCATAATAAAATAATAATAACTTACAAACCAATTATAATTACCTACATTTTGAAATGAAAAATATTTTTCAAATAATATTTTAGCTATTTTGTCATCCTTTGAAATTAAAGCCATTCTCAATTGTGTGTGAACTAATACCTCTAAAGTAACAACAGATAAAAATTGTTTTGAAAGTATTTTATCTGCAAAATAAACTGACCACAATTGAAAACTTCTATAATCTTTGCTTATCTTATAATGTTCTAATAAAATAGAAGAGCAAGAAAGGATAAGCTCAATAGAAGGCTCATTTTGGGATAACTCTTGAGTTCTTGAAACGATAGTTTCAGATTCTCTCAAATAGTTAGTTAAGTGTTTTTTAACATCCTTGGTATGGGCATTTAAAGAATATATGCACATTATTTCCTCCATTTCAATTTCATCTTTAAGTATCTGTGAATTCTTTTTAAAAATTTCGAAGTATTTTATAAACCTTCTTGCGTCTGGTTGAATTATACTAAATTGCTTAATCAAGAACCTGGATAACAAGACTGTTATATCTGTAAATTCATACTTAAGAGTAACAGATATAGTACCCTCTGCTAACTCAATGGCCATATCTCTAGCTCCTCTTTCAACAAGCATTCTTGATAAAAAAGCTCTTCTTGAGCATATATAATAAGCTTTGGTCCTTTCACTGAATAGCGGCGAACTTGTATCAGCAAAAAATAAGGTGTTAGTCAATTTATCTTTAAACCTATAAAATAATTTTTTAAAACCCCAATCATCCAATACTTTGCCATACATCGCTTTTTCAAGTTCTTTCTTATCGTGAAAATTATTTTCTTTTATAAGATTAAATATTTTTGCCATCTTAGACTTAGATCCTTGAAAATCATCAGAAGTAAATAATTCTGATTTATCGATCTTTGCTTTATCTAAAAAAGTTACAATTGTTTTGATATCTTTCATTATAATTAATTTATTATAAATAACAGATTATTAATTAATTATGTATAAAAATTTTAATAATCCCACCTAACTGATATGTCCTAATATGGGATTTTATGATAAAATATTTTGCAATTTTAAGCAATACATTTGTAGCATAAAAGTAGGTCGGATTAAATATTCTTGATATGTATTATCACTAAAACAGTAATATCTTATTGATAATCAGCAATATAATATATTAATCACATAATTTTTAAACTTTTGCTATGTCCTAAATTTAATAATTTAGATAAATATGCAGCAGTCTTTTAGTCATAGCTTTGTTATCAAATTACAAAACTATGTGTTTATTAATATTAGCAATTGGTTATTTAGGGACTTTTGCTGCATTTGCAGTAGTTTCTCAACCTGAAGGATTTTAAAACAAAAAAAATGCATCAACCCGATTCCAATCACAAATTCATCGAAGCTTGGGGTATCATGGCCAGCACTTGGGGTGTAAGTCGCTCAGAGTCACAGGTTTATGCGTTGCTTTTGATTCAGAATGAGCAGATGTCTGCAGAAGCTATAATGGCAGATCTGCATATGTCCAGGGGAAATGTCAATACTATATTGCATACCCTGATGGATTTCGAACTGGTATTTAAATCCCATATCAAAGGTGAACGTAAGGAGTATTTCAGGGCAGAGACCAATCTATGGCTCGTCATGGAAAAACTGGTAAAATATTACAAAAGAAGGTCTCTGGATAAATTGGTAGAGCTGGTAGCTGAGATTCAGCCTATACAGGAACAAAATGCTTCTGCAACCCACCTAGGGAAACTTAAAGGAGATATCGAAGGGATCTCCTCTATGTTCGGCACAATGCTGGAATATCTGCCGATCATGCAGGCCAATTTTAATCAGGCTCCTGCTGCCGTAGGCGGGGGAAAGGTAATCCCCATCAATGGCAGAAGAGCGTCGCAAGGGTGACAATAAAGAAACTGCGCTCATTTCTAGAGCGCAAGTAGGTATTTAGTATAAAGGGTAATTTTAGGTAGGTCCGGGTGGTTCCGGACCTTTTTTTTTGCTTAAACCGCTAATATACCTGGTTGTGAGCCTGCTTCTGCGAAAGCTCTTAACTTCCTTGTGTATAAGCCCTAAACGGAAATAAAGATAGCATCTTTCTGCCCGCCAAGAAGTCAAGAACTAACCCAATGTCTTCTGCACAAACTTGACTTCTTCTGTCGCCCTGCCAATTATGATTGATTTACAATATATTATAAAATTGTATCCTGCTCAAAGTATATTATTATAATTTTTACAATGAAAATAGCAAAGTGGATGTATCATATTTCATAGTAAGATTTTGGCGTCTATTTTAGACCCAACTCGTCTTTCAGATACTTTGCGGTCAGACTGGTTTTAGACTTTGCCACTTTTTCAGGTGGACCTTCGGCGACCAATCTACCACCATATTTTCCTCCTTCAGGTCCCATATCAATAATATGATCGGCTACTTTGATCACATCGAGATTGTGCTCGATGACCAGGACCGTATTGCCCCGATCCACCAGCCTGTTGAGGATATCTATAAGGTGTTGTATGTCCTGAAAATGCAAGCCTGTGGTGGGCTCATCCAGAATATATAAGGTATTGCCACTATCGCGTTTGGACAGCTCTTCAGAGAGTTTAACACGTTGGGCTTCACCTCCCGACAGCGTAGTCGCTTGCTGGCCAAGGGAGATATAACCCAGACCTACTTCGTAGAGGGTCTTCATACGACGATGGATATTGGGGATGTTTTCGAAGAAATGCATCGCATCTTCTACTTTCATGTCCAGTACCTGGGAGATATTTTTGCCCTTGTACAAGATCTCCAGGGTCTCCCGATTGTACCGCCTCCCCAGGCAGGTTTCACATTCGACGAGCACATCAGGCAGAAAATTCATCTCGATGACCCGCATGCCCCCACCCTCACAGGTTTCACAGCGGCCACCCTTGACATTAAATGAAAACCTGCCGGCTTTGTAGCCTCTGATCATCGACTCCGGGAGCCCGGTGAAGATATTGCGGATATCGGTGAATACGCCTGTGTAAGTAGCCGGATTAGACCTGGGGGTACGCCCGATGGGAGACTGATCGATCTCGATCACCTTGTCTACTTCATCGATCCCGGTCAATTTTTTATAAGCCAATGGCTTCTGCAGACTTCCATAAAAGTATTTGCGCAAGATAGGATACAAGGTCTCATTGATCAGGCTGCTCTTGCCACTGCCACTGACCCCGGTGACACATATAAAGGTGCCCAACGGTATACTCACGTTGACAGATTGCAGATTGTGGCCGGAAGCCCCCTCGATATGAATATACTTGCCATTGCCCGGTCGGCGCGACTTTGGGACTTCAATCTTTTGTTTGCCACTCAAAAAATCTGCTGTCATGGACTGCTTATCCATAAAATCCCTGGGGGTGCCCTGAGCGACTATCTCTCCTCCGTGGGTGCCCGCCCCGGGACCCAGGTCGATGAGGTAATCAGACGCCAGCATGATCTCTTTATCATGTTCGACGACCAGGAGAGAATTGCCAATGTCCCTCAGCTCACGTAGTGCCTGGATTAACCGCTGGTTGTCGCGTGCGTGCAAGCCTATACTGGGCTCGTCAAGGATATAGGTGACTCCTGTCAGTTGTGATCCGATCTGCGTAGCCAGGCGGGTGCGCTGGGATTCTCCCCCGGAGAGTGAGTTGGCCGGTCTGTTCATACTGAGGTAGTCGAGGCCAACGTGCAAAAGAAACTTCAGACGCAGTCCGATTTCTTTGATGACATCCGTACCGATCTGTTGCTGACGGGAGGATAGTTTGGGTTGTACTTCTTCCAGCCATTTGGCCAGGTCAGAAAGGTCCAGGTCTGCCAGTTGAGAGATATTTTGATCCCCGATTTTAAAGTGCAGGGCCTCTATTTTTAGTCTGGCCCCTTTGCATTCAGGACATTCGGAGATCGTCATAAACTCTTCCGCCCACTGGCGTATTTTTTCACTGGTACTGTCACGGTGCCACCTGATCAGCATATTGAGCAGACCTTCATTGGCCAGGTTGTAGACAAAATCATTTTGTGAATAAGTAGTCTTGACATCAAAGCTGTCATCACCCCCATGCAGGATGAGCTCCAGGGCTTTGGCCGGTATTTTATTGACAGGAGTGCTAAAGGTGAAGCCATACTTTTTTGAGATAGCCCTCAATTGTTGAAAAGTCATATTTTCTCTGACTTCCCCCAAAGGCAGGATGCCCGCTTCATTAATACTTTTATTGGCATCAGGGATCACCTTATCGATATCGACCTGGTGCATTTTACCCAGGCCATCGCAGGACGGGCAAGCACCATAAGGAGAGTTAAAAGAGAAGGTATTGGGTGATGGATCTTCATAAGATATGCCGTGCTCAGCGTCCATCAGATTCTGACTGTATGGCACCACATTGCCGTGTTCATCTTCAACCATGAGCAGGCCATTGCCCATTTTCATAGATAATTGCACGGAGGAGGCGAGCCTGTCCCGCTTATTGATCATGACCTGTATGCGGTCTATCACTACCTCTATGTCATGTACTTTGTATCGATCGACTTGCATGCCTGGCTTGAGATCCATGGTCTTGCCATCTACCCTGACTTTGGAATAGCCTTGTTTGCGGGCTTGCTCGAAGATCTCTCTGTAGTGGCCTTTGCGTCCCCTGATCACCGGAGCCAGCAAGACTATTTTTTGCTCATTGTAGGTGGTCAGGATATGGTCTATGACCTGGGCTTCACTGTACTTGACCATTTTCTTTCCCGTAGCATAGCTATAAGCCTCACCGGCCCGGGCAAACAATAAGCGGAACAAATCATAGATCTCTGTGATAGTACCTACTGTAGACCGGGGATTCCACCCACTGGTCTTTTGCTCAATAGAAATAACCGGACTAAGCCCTGTAATCAGCTCTACATCAGGCCTTTCCATAGTGCCTATAAACTGTCTGGCATAGGCGGAGAAGGTCTCCATATATCGGCGTTGGCCTTCTGCATAGATGGTATCGAAAGCCAGAGAGGACTTGCCACTACCGCTGAGCCCGGTGATGACGACCAGCTGATTGCGAGGGATTTTCAGGCTGACATGCTTGAGATTGTGCTCACTGGCGCCGACTACTTCGATGTATTCCTGTTCCTCCTGATCCTGAGCCTTATCTTTTGCCATGACCCGCAAAAATAAGTTTATTGTAGAAGACTGATAAAGATGAATTAATAGAAATCTTTTAAAGAGGCTTTATTTGTCAAATGATCCATCATTAGCACTTTGGATGAGGGAAGAATGGTTAAACCGATATGGGGAATAAAAAAGGGAAATATCATCGAGTCACCGCCAAACCCACAAAGGAGTCAGCCGTGCCATAATATAAAAACCACTTCTTTTTAAAATAGACCAATCCTTCGGCAAAAGTGGTGCCTGCTGCGTATTGGCCAGATCGTTCGTGAGGCAAACTGGGCTGCATAAAAGGTCGATCAGACCGGTACAAGACCTTAGACGGATCTCCCGGATCGAGGATCAATTTACCTACCGAGTAGGTATTGGCAGGAAGATCGGGGCTAGCATCCGATCCAGAGAGATTTTTGCCATTGTATAATAGTGTGATGCCCTGTTGAGTAATGATCGCAGGTGGTCCACATTCTGTCAAATGACTATCAAAATAGCCTCGCTTGGGGCTGATGACTGCAGCCAGGGTACTGTCCGCATTCAGCGAAGGGTACCAATCATATAAATTGTCAGACCAGGCGAGATTGATCAATTGTTCGCCCCAGTACATCCAATATTTTCCATTGATTTTGGCCAATACTGGACGACCGCCCTTCATTTTGGTGATCATAGACCCTGACTTGCTCCAGGTATTCAGCCATTTGCCCTGGTAAGCTTTGGCAAAAGCCGGTCCTTTTTTATCCCAATGTATCAGATCGGTAGAAAAGGCGATGCTCAGCCTGGCTATGTCCTGATTCCATGCAGTATAAGCTACGACATATCTGCCATCTTCGGTCTGACATAATCGGGGATCTTCGCAGCCGCCGGGGTATTCATATTTCTTATAAGGATCATCGTCGGGAAACAGTACCGGAACAGGATGTTTGGTAAAATGTATGCCGTCATCACTCCGGGCTAAACCTAACCTGGATGTCCGACCTCCTAAATGGGCAGCTGGATTGTCCTCACATCGATATAATATATAGACCTGGTGGTCTTTGACGATCGCAGCAGGATTAAAAACATCTGCCTTCTGCCAAAGTACAGTATTATTAGTGATCGGGTCGACAAATTGAAAGGATGAGTCGGCGCTTAGAATAGGATTTTCTCCAGGTTTAAAAAATGTATTTTCTGCCAGGAACAGCCCGGGCTTGCATTCTATGAAAAAAAATCCAACACTAAGCAGGCAATACAAACAAAGAGCACTTAAGCGTCTGCTCATCGGTGATATTCGATTTTGCCTCCAACGATGGTCTGAAGCACTTGAGTTTTCATGATGTCTTCATCAGGACAATGTGCTAAATCCTGAGACAGCACGACCAGGTCCGCCCATTTGCCCACTGTCACCGATCCTTTCGTTTTTTCTTCGAAAGCTGCAAAAGCAGGCGCCATCGTATAGGAATATATCGCTTCTGCACGGGACAGTTTTTGCTCAGGAAAAAAGACCAGGCCATTGTCTACCCGGGTGCGGGTGACTGTAGCATAAAAACACTCTATTGGGTCAACATCTTCTACCGGCACATCGGTACCATTGGATACGACCGCCCCTGATTGAAGCAAACTCTTCCAGGCGTAGGCGCCGGTGCGCGCACGAAACTCACCCAATCTCTTGACTACAAAAGGCGCATCGCTGGTACAATGTATGCCTTGCATGGAAGCGATCACACCCAGTCTGCCAAACCTGGGAATATCTGCTGTATCCAGGTGTTGGCTATGCTCTATTCTCCAACGCAAGTCTTTAAGCTCGGGATGTTCCGTAAAATGGTGTTCCATCAGATCCAGGATTTCGCGGTTGGCACGATCGCCTATGGCATGGACACAGAGCTGTAGTCCATGTTGGATGCATAGGTCTGCTGTGGTATTGATGATGGAGATCTCACCAGTATTTTGCCCATAAAAATTGTCTTGTCTGTCACTATAAGGACTCAATAACCAGGCACCATATGAACCCAAAGCACCATCCACATATGATTTGATAGCCCTACAAGTAAAAAAATCATTGCCCAGTCCAATTTTAGGGAAAGCAGCCAGTAAATTATATTCATCCTCTTTTGGTTGGCTCAGCATAGACCATAGACGAAGTCTCAGTTTGCCGGACTCCGCCAAAGCTTTAAACCAGTCCATTTCCTGAAAGCTACTGCCAGCATCCTGAAAAGAGGTCACCCCTTTGCTCAAACATTCCTGTGAGGCTAGTTCTATCCCCTGGTGCCAGATGCGCTCTAATTCTTCCGGGGGTTGGTTCTTGAGATAGTGATTGTATACCTGGTTGATGATACTTTGGGCGGTCTCTTCAAACATACCGATGGCATCTCCCTGATCATCCCGTACGATAGCCCCTCCTTTAGGATTGGGTGTTTCTTTGGACACGCCAGCCATATCCATTGCCATTTTATTGGCAAAGACGCCATGTCCGCTGGCATGTTCGAGGATGACCGGATTGTTGGGAGAGATGGCGGATAATGCATCATGCATAGGATAGCCGTGCACGGAGGCAAACAATGGTTGAGTCCATTTTTCCTGATGCCAGCCTCTGCCAATGATCCATTCCCCAGGTTTGGCAGTCTTTATGCGTTCCTGTACCATGGACACTATTTCATCCCAGCTTTTGGTCTTGATAAAATTGAGATTCATCAAGCTTCCGCCCAGACCTGGAAAATGTCCATGACCTTCGATGAATCCCGGCATGACAAACTTGCCTTCCGCATCAATCATCCTTGTTGAATCTCCTTTGAAATTAGCTACCCCTTCGTCAGACCCTACATATACCAATATACCATCGCGGATGGCCACCGCCTGGGCTTGGGGCTGATCAGGGTCTACCGTATAGATATTGCCATGATATATAATGGTATCTGCTGGTTTCTCTGTTTTACAAGTGATCAGCAGGGCACAAAAAAATATGAATAGCCCGTTTTTTGGAAAATATAGTCGCATATAGACCACAAAATAACCCAAATAATGCATTAGCACTATTTGCCCAAAAGGCTGATGAAGATATCGATATGAAAATCAATATCTTATCAGGTCGTGATGACTCTGATGAGTGTCAGATCCCGATGATTAATATCGGGATGCTGATAGAACCATCAGTCACTCCGTCAGAGGTTAATCTTGACATTGAAATTCAAAGGTTCATTAATAAGTTCTTTATAAACCTTTGAATTTTCCCGATTGCAACATCGGGATCAATTGAGCATTAGAATTTCTAATGCTCAATAGGGGATTAATAATTCTCCCTCACAGAGAATTAGTATATCGACAATTAAACGATATTTGCACCACATAAAAAATAATATCTTATGACGATTGCCTTAGGTGCAGATCACGCCGGATTTGAAGTGAAGCAGGCTATACTCAGAAGCCTCCAATCACAGAATATTGATTGTATAGATTATGGTACTTATACAGAGGATAGTGTAGATTACCCTGATTTTGCTCATCCGGTCGCCAATGCGGTGGAGAAAGGTGCAGCAGACTTTGGAGTATTGGTATGTGGTAGTGGCAATGGTGTGGCCATCACTGCTAACAAACATCAAGGCATTCGTGCGGCCATTTGTTGGAACGAAGACCTGGCCAGGCTAGCCAGGAGACACAATAATGCCAATATAATCGCGATCCCTGCTCGGTACATAGATCTGTCTGTAGCAGTCAACCTCGTCAATATCTTTTTATATGAAGAATTTGACGGCGGCCGACATGCTACCAGGGTCGATAAAATCCCAACTGCTTAGATTATTGAAGTCCTAACTCCTTAAGCACCAGGGCTCCGAGGTTGTCCCCTTCAGGTAAATACAAATAACCCGGCTGACTTGAATCAAAGATCATTGTATAATTATTGTCCTTACCTATTTTCTTGACCAGGCTATCAATTTTGTCAATGATAGGATTGTACAAGGTCTCGCGGCGTTGGATCAATTTAAGCTTTACATCATTTTCTAAAGCTTTCAGCGTATCCTGCTCTTTAGTCAGTTCTTCTTCCTTTTTTTTAGCTTCTATGGGCGCCAGGTTGCCCTTTTGAGATTCCACTTGATAGTCTTGTACATGTTTTTGAAATGCAGATACCAGTGGTTCACCGGCTTTGACCAACGAATCCTGATACATTCTTAATAATGAATCGGCCAGGGCTACTTCAGGTACTTTACTGAGCACTTCGGCAGAATTCAGATATCCAAACTTTTGAGCGTTGGCGCCAAACGAAACAGATATCAATAAAACAATGGTTAAGATTTTATACATAATAGCTTGAGAATAAATTTTTATAAATAACGAACCAAAAAATAAATAGTTACAGATCACAAAAAATAAACCCCTCAAGAACAGTTATTCTATTGGGGTTAGAAGATGACAATCACTAAAATAAAAGCCTTACCTATTTAGGATCGTTTATTTTTTTCTTTTCTATCTCGCGCATGCCTTCCTGGATTTCTTCTTCGATAGAAGTACGGGCATTATTAAATTCGCGAATACCTTTTCCGAGTCCTTTCATTAACTCAGGTATTTTTTTACCTCCGAATAATAACAATACGACTACAAAAATTAAAACCCATTCGCCACCGCCGGGCATTGATAAAAGCATAAAAGAATTCATATCTGATTGGTTGATTTTGAATGACAAATATACAAGTATTTTAAGGTGGCAGAAAACATTAACCATGTATTAGCTTTCAGCGAACGAAAACAAATAGCGACCAGGACTACTTTTTGAGTCCTATCTCTCTCAGCCGTTCTGCCAAATAATCTCCTGCGGTGATCGGCGGATAATGCAATGGATTGTCTTTGGTGACTGTTTTTCCGAGACAGGAAAGATCCATTTCACTTCTGGGATGCAGGAAGAATGGAATAGAAAGCCGGGGCTTATGCCAGTCTTCTTTGGGAGGATTCACCACTCTATGTGTAGTAGATTTTAGATAGTTATTGGTCAACCGCTGGAGCATATCACCAACATTAATGACGATTTCGTCCTTTTCAGTGACTACATCCAGCCATTCCCCTTTAAGATTGAGGACCTGAAGCCCACCGGCTGAAGCACCGACCAACAAAGTAATCAGGTTGATGTCTTCGTGCTGTTCTGACCTGATCGCGGAATTGGGTTCGGCAGTGATCGGTGGATAATAGATCGATCGCAGTATACTATTGCCATTTTTGATTTTAGGATCAAAATATTTTTCGCCGAGGCCAAGATGGATAGCAATGGCTTTGAGTAGTTTGCCACCGGATCTTTCAAAAGATTGGTAAAGTTTGATGCCGGTAGCCAGATACTGCGGTCTTTCACGAACATATACATTTTTTGGGTATTCTTTTTTGATTGGATCTTTACCTTTGACCTCCTGTCCTATCTGGAAAAACTCTTTTAGATCACCTACTTTGGATTGCTTGGCATGCTCCTTTCCAAAAGAAGTATATCCTCTCTGACCTGCCAAACCGGGCACTTCATACTTTTGTTTTTTCTCCGTAGGCAGCATAAAAAAAGCTTGCGATTCGGCGTAAAATTTATTGACCAGAGCCTTGGGTATTCCATGATTCACGACTCCTACGAAACCGATCTCATGGAAAGCCTTGGAAAGTTTTTTGATAAATGCTTTCTTAGAAGCTTCGTCTCCTTTGGTAAAATCAGACAAATCAACGAGTGGGATCGCTCTTTTCCTGGCCATACAAATTAATTTTATTACTAATATACAAATACTATACCAATCAGCGATTTAAATATATATAAGGGTGATTTTTCCAATATTTTGCTCATCAATCCGGCCGGTACCGTGCTACTTTCAAAATTTGATCAAAATCCTGATTGCCTGCCAGATCTGCATCGGAGGATTTGGATTTTCTCATATAAGCATCAATGATTTTCCATCCTATATAGTTTACTGCACGACCAGGAGCATCCGGCGGCATGCCTTGACTGTGTGGGGATGGTTGGATAAGATTCGCGACATCTTTGCCACTGACTTTGTACATCAGTCTGTCTGCCAGCAAAAATCGCCATATGTCCAATTCATTTTCCTCCACCCATTGTAATTGGTCTGCGGTGTATTCCAGCAAAATCGTATCAGAAAGGTCTGGCATCCACTTTTTTACCAGGAAAATTTTCTTGCCCTGGGTCAATAAATTATCCAGAAAGCGGTTTGTGGCAGGTGCAGCTATTGCATCATCTGCTATCGCGTACATGATCTTTGATGGCAGGTGTGAGGTATTGAAGGTGCGGTTGAGATAATTGGAAAAATTGGGATTTGCAATGGAAAGTTGATCATAGAGTGCTGTTTTGCCCATAAACATTTCAGTACCGATACCGATAGCATCATGGCCATCCACTGTCTGAAAATTGAAGATGCCATAATTAAAATCCGTAATCAACATAAAAAATTTGGGAATCTCTTTTTGAGGAAAATCACTATGATATCTGGCCAAAGGAGCACTTAGAGATTGTTGCCAATCAAAGTGTTTAAAAGCCAATGCTGCACTATCCCGTGTACGAATCCTGTTCGAATCACTGATATAGCTGACCATCCCTGAATCCCAATTGGATTTATCCCGGAGCCCTAATATAGCAGTACCAATAATCTGGTATAGCGCTGTATCTAGCGTAATTTGTTTGGATATCACCCGAGGATCCTGACCAAGGGCATTCATCCAGGACTGATCTACCACAACATCCACCGACCCAGGAAGATCATTGTTAATATTGGAGCGGCATTGAAATAATAAACACAAAAAGACAAAACAAATCGTTACTAAGGACAAAACCTTAATATTTTTAGAATGGCACATTGTTGGCATCAACGAAAATAGAAGGATTTTTTATATTCAAAATTCATGATATTTGCGCGCTTTAATGAAAAAACTGTTTAGACACCTTTTAATAGTACTTTTTTTAGCATCTTTTTCCCTGTTATCTGCCCAATCTTTTAAGTTTGGTATCAGCACTTCAGGCAATCTCACCTGGATCTCCACCAATGATGTCACTATTAAATCGCATTCGCCGATGTCAGGGGTGACTATGGGATTGCAGGCTGACTATATGTTTAAACCTCAATGGGTACTGGAAGCCGCTACTTCTTTTTTCCTCAACCAGGGAGGCAAGTTGAGCTATAGCACAGGTGGGAATTTTTGGCCAGAGTCGGAGCTCAAAGTACCGAAGTATAATCATGGTCCCAAACCTATCCCTGACGGCAGTGTAATGGAATACAACATGAAGTTTTGGTCCGTTTCGCTGGGCATAAAAAAAATGTTTAACAGTCGACGAGAAGCCAGGACTTTTGTGGAACTACCCACTTTATATTTTTCCAATATGCTCAAAGCCAGAGGGGCGCTGCGGAACCAAAAGATCCTTACAGAAAATGAAAACATTATTAATGACCTCCATCGTTTTCAATTTGGACTTGGCACCGGAGTAGGTATTGAAAAAAATATCACTAACAATGCCGCCATTTACTTCAGTGCTCAATACATTCAATATCTGACTGACCTGACTAAAAATGGAGGATTCAAATCCAATTTTATCTCTTTGGGCAATACAACCGATCCTGCAGACGATATATATGAACAATATGCAGAACATTCACGAGCTTTGCTCCATGGATTGAGCCTAAAGATAGGCTTGTTATTTTAATAAACTTATGCAACAAAAACTACTCGATACCTTTATCAAACTAGCCTTAAAAGAAGATGTGGGACCAGGCGATCACACCTCTAATGCCTGTATCAGTGTCAAGGACACTTCTAAAGCCAGGTGTATCATCAAAGACGATGGCATCCTGGCCGGCATGGTTGTAGCCCGGCGCGCTTTTAAACTAGTCGATCCCAAATCAAAATTTAAGGCCCTCATCAAGGATGGAGCTACAGTCGAATATGGCGATATCGCTTTTGAAGTGACCTGCAATACCAGAAAGCTTCTCCTGGTCGAAAGACTTGTGCTCAATACTATGCAAAGGCTGTCTGGTATCGCGAGTATGGCTGATCGTTTTGCAGCGGAGGTGGAAGGGCTTCCAGTAAAAATATTGGACACCAGAAAGACCACTCCTTTGATGCGTTTTTTGGAAAAGTATGCAGTCAAATGCGGCGGTTGTTATAATTATCGCGATGGACTCTATGACTGGATCATGATTAAAGACAATCATATCGATGCCTGTGGATCTATCGAGCAAGCTATCCTGCAAGTCAAAAGTTATTTGAAAAAAAATAAATTACGACGAGGCATCACTATTGAAGTACGTAACCTGGTAGAACTATACGAAGTATTGCGTGTAGGTGGTGTGACCAGGATCATGTTTGACAATTTTGAAATCCCAATACTCAAAGAAGCGGTAGCCATCGTCAAAGGCAAGACGGATGGTGGGAAGTTCGAAACTGAAGCATCCGGAGGGGTCACTTTGAAAAATGTAAGAAAAATCGCCCTAACCGGTGTAGACTACATATCCTCAGGAGCATTAACACACTCTGCCGGCCAGTTGGATATCAGCCTCAAAATCATGAAAAACACTTAAGGGTGATTTCGGACAAGTAGATATGCTCCTATTTTAATTTGGATTTGAAATAGGTCCAGTTTGAATCATCGAGTGGAAAAGCTTTCCTCCATCGCCTGCGAAATTGCCTGATTTTACCCGGACAAAGGATACTGATCGAGGTAGCCAAAGCATCTGCATGCATCGCGGTCGAAGCGATGACCGTGGTCTGATGTGGTCCTGGAATGCCATAGCCCGTATGGGGATCAATGATGTGTGAAAATATACGGCCTTTCGCGTCGAGGATAAACTTGAAGCGATCACCAGAAGTTACAATAGCTTTATTCGTGAGGTCCATGGTGGTATCAATCCAGGTTCTATTTTTTAATTGAAGGGTGACCAATACCTTCCACCCATCAGATCCGGTCGGGGCATCGCCCACATAAAGATCGCCCCCACCATCCACCATCATAGCTGAAAACCCTTTTGACCGGAGGACACTCACTGCCTCATCTACCGCAAATCCTTTGGCAATAGCACCAAAATCAAGTAATACCCCATCAGGAATGGTGATAGTAGTACCCTCAAACTTGATTTTATCAAATCCAACATATTTGAGCGCAGTATCTATCCTGGACTTTGACGGCAATTCATTCATTTTAATAGCTCTTCGCCACAGGCGAGAAAGTGAACCTACGGTCACATCAAATACTCCCCAGCTACATCTGCTGTACGACAGACTGGTTGATAACAGTTCGCTGAAAATAGGGCTTACCCGCGTAGGCATACCATGTTGATGTTGCAAAAAGTATAGTTCACTGGTGGTACTGTAATCACTAAAGATATCATTGACCTCGTCTATTCGATGCCAGGCAGCCTGAACAGCGGCATAGATATCGCTGGTATCCTCGGTAAAGATTTTTATTTCAAAAGCAGTGCCCATCTTGTAATCTTGAAAAGAATACATTGATCCCTGGCCATACAACCCACAACAAAATAATAGCACGCCATAAGTATAGACTCCCTGGATCCAATATGCATGCAAACGGGATAGTGAAAACATCAATCTTCGTAACCAGCTATTCAAAGCAGTTATAAATGCCAAAGGCAAAGAAAACCTTTGCCTTCGGAATATGGATGAAATAAATTATTAACTCAATGATTAAACGGCTACGGTCTTGCCCGGCATCGGTATGTCGTACCAACCATCTTTGTCAGGAAGGGTCTTTGGCAAAGTATCCCAGGTATAGGCATTGGGTTGGAGGTTGATGGTAGAATTAAGGGCTTTGTCCCACTCTACCAACTGACCACTATATGCTGCCATACGGCCCATGATGGCAGTGAGGGTAGCTTTAGCTCCATTCTCTGCATCTGCAAATTTGTATTCATTGGCGGCTACTGCAGCAAACAATTCATCATGCTCTACCTGGTAAGGATTGGCATCCTTTTTATCATCGTGTTTCAGCAGAACAAATCCTTTGCGGGTCTGTATCAATCCTGGTTTTGGAGCGACTCCATTGGTGCCATCAAATTGTTCTGTCACCATATTAAGACAGCCCTTGCTATGTCTGCACTGACTATACATCCTCGAGCCATCTGCATACTCGTATTCTACTGCAAAGTGATCAAAGATTTCGCCGTATTCTTTACCGGTCCTGGTCTGTCGTCCTCCCATGCCTCTGGCGTTGATCGGATATGCTTGTTTTACCCAGTTGCCTACATCAAGGTTATGGATATGTTGTTCATTGATATGATCGCCACACAACCAGACAAAGTAATACCAATTGCGCATTTGGTATTCCATTTCGGTTTGATTAGGCTGGCGTGGTTTGACCCATACGCCTGCATCATTCCAATACACCCTGGAAGCAGTGATATCACCAATAGCTCCTTCATGCAAGGCTTCGACCCAGCGCTGGTATACTTTCTGATAGTGCCTCTGTAAGCCTACCACCACATTAAGTTTTTTATCCTTGGCTTTCTGAGCAGTCTCCAGGACACTGCGCACCCCTACTGCATCGGTAGCCACCGGTTTCTCCATGAACACGTGCTTATTTTGAGCGATAGCCTCCTTAAAATGAATGGGTCTGAAACCCGGAGGTGTAGCGATGATGACAACATCACACAATGGAATGACTTTTTTATAAGCATCAAACCCCGAAAACATTTTGTCAGGAGTGACTGCAAATTTATTTTTGTCCAGTCCGGAGTCTTCTATTTCTTTTTTGATCGCTTTGACGCTTTCATCTATTCTATCAGGAAAAGCATCTGCCATCGCTACCAGCTGGACATTCTGTTTGGTAGAGAGTGCTTGAATAGCTGCGCCTGTAGCTCTACCTCCACAGCCTATCATGGCTATTTTTATTACATCATTGACTGAGTTGTGCACCATGGCTTGTAATGGACCACTACCAAGCAGTAATCCAGTACCGCCAATAGCGGCTGAAGATTTGACAAAATGACGACGATTCATATTTTAAGGTATTTTGTTAATTAATAAAAGTGATTAAAGTTACTAAAACCAAATGAAACCAATACAACAATATCGCAGCTATCAGATTTTATTAAGTCCGCCTATGTCGAAAAATTATAATATTTTTGACGAAATATTCGGATTACCATGTTTGGTGACAATTTAAAATACCTCAGAGAAGTAAAAAAAA
The DNA here is from genome assembly GCA_016709995.1 of Saprospiraceae bacterium. Taxonomy (NCBI): domain Bacteria; kingdom Pseudomonadati; phylum Bacteroidota; class Saprospiria; order Saprospirales; family Saprospiraceae; species Saprospiraceae bacterium. The sequence continues at coordinate 42,851 of JADJLQ010000003.1, read as the reverse complement.
TATCGCAGCAGCAGGCCGCAGATGATCTGGGTTTACCCCGAACTACCCTCGGAGATTACGAAAGAAATCATACGGAGCCCAATATTACCATGTTGTGCAAAATCGCAGGGTACTTTCACGTGGACCTGGATGATTTGCTCAAACATCAACTCGAACAATTACATCCAAAATCATTAGACAAAGATTTTAAAATACTGGCTATTACGGTAGACCCGGCCAATCGTCAAAATATAGAGCTCGTCGATGCCAAAGCGGAGGCAGGCTATCTTCAATCCTTTCAAGATCCTCAATACATCAAAAAACTGCCAAGGATCTATATTCCGAGGCTGCACCAGGGGAGTTACAGGGCATTTGAAATCAGGGGGGACTCTATGCTTCCAGTCGAAAGCGGTACCCTTATTATAGGACAATATGTAGAAAAACTCAGCGATGTAATCAATGATAAAACCTATATCATCATACACAAGACAGATGGTATCGTATATAAAAGAGTGCGGGTCAACAAAGAAAAAAAAGAATTGCAACTGGTGTCGGACAATACGGTTTATGATACCTATTCATTGCCCTTCCATCTCATCAGTGAGCTGTGGGAATATAAGGCCCATATTGGCTTTAATGATTTAAAATCGAGTTTTGAGTCAATGATGGATGATAGACTATCCGATGTTCAAAAAAAAGTGAACCAGATCTATAAAAAAGTGGTTAAGTCTTAAAATGTAATAAAGTAAAGTTTTTGATGAAAAGAATACTATTGGTAATCAGCCTGATCTGTATATATCTCCTTCCTACTGAGGTATATGGTCAAGTCAAAAAAAAGCCCAGAAAAAAGTCTACTCCTCCTCCCGTAGTAGCCCGTTGCTCCAGATTTAAAGATTCCTCCGAGATCGCCAGCATATTCAATTCAATGAATGGACCTGAGTGGTTTACAAAATGGGACCTTTCTGCTCCCATCGAATCCTGGCAAGGAGTCACTGTGAATAAGTCAGGATGTGTGTCACAAATCGTAATTTCCAATAACAATCTATCAGGTAATATCCCTGCACTCAATCTTCCAGCGCTAGTCCAGCTGATGATGGAAGATAAAAATATATCCGGGTCACTTCCTCTCTGGATCAATCTACCGAATCTTAAATCATTAATCATAAAATCAGATCAGATCAGTGGTCTCCTGGTCAATATAGACAAATGTCCCCACCTGGAATACCTGGACATAGCATCTCCCAAGATGACCGGGACGATCCCCAATTTTGATAAAATACCAGACCTTACTGATCTGTATCTATCCGGAGATTTTAGCGGATCTATTCCGGACTTTGCCAAATTGACCAAACTTCAAACACTTGAGATCAGTGGCAGCCACCTCTCCGGCAAATTGCCTGAATTAAAAAACCAAGCTACCCTCAATAATTTAAAAATATCTGATACCCAACTTGAAGGTGCTATCCCGTCTTTTTCAGCCAGCAACCTGATGAACCTCGACTTATCCAATAACAAACTTACCGGCAGCATACCCAACCTGTCTGTGTGGTCCAGGTTAGAAAATATAAACCTTTCAGGAAACAAGCTCACAGGCAGTATACCAAATATGAGTGGGCTCAATGCGCTGGAAGAATTGATGTTACAGGAGAATGATCTCAGTGGCAATCTTCCTAATCTGATACTCCCAAAATTAAGGACGCTGTGGTTGCAAAAGAACCACCTTGCTGGGCCATTGCCAGACTTTAGTCAATTGGCGGAATTGCGATCTATCGACCTCAGCGAAAATGATTTGAATGGGGCGATCCCTGACTTTAATAAGCTTTCACAAGTAGAACAAATGAGTTTGCATCACAATAAATTCAGCGGCAGTATTCCTGATTTCACCCAAATGCCCAGGTTGCTTACCTTATCCCTCAATGACAATGAACTCACCGGGAAAATACCGGATTTTAGATTTCTGCCAAAGCTGATGAAACTAGATCTAAGCAATAATAAATTTAAAGGTAAAACCCCCAAGTTTAAAAAATGTCCACACCTGGCAGATGTCAATATCCGCTGATTTCAATGAAGACGAAGTAAAATTTACATTTTCATAAAAGTCCTGGTTTCGCTGTGGCCATCTCCATCAAAGCGAACATAATACATACCCGATTTGAGCTTCCCGACAAATATAGGTGTCACGAGTCCTGGACCTAACCAACCATTGTGAAATACCTTGCCGGAAGCGTCAGAGATACTGTAGCTACCAGACTGACCCAAAGGGGCTACCATATTCACCGAAGTAGTGACCACTGAAGGGAATATCATAAATTGTTTAGTTGCACTATTTTTTCTGGCTTAGAATCTGTGTTTTTCATGCTGATTTCATAGTCGGTGGGCTTAGTTTCCAAAACTGAATCTTTTGATGCTTTGGCGGCACTTGTATCAGCTGTAATTCTGAGGGTATCCTGCGCAACAATATGTATGAAAGTAAAAGAGAATAAAATGGAGGCTAAGTAAATTTTTTTCATATTCAATATTATAAACACGTATACATCAAGCATGACGAAGGATCGGCATAGAATGTTACACTACAGAAAGCTGGTGATCCGGAATATTGAAAAACGAGTATAGGCACTTGGGTTCATGCTGATCAACCCCCCCTTTGAAAAGGCTAGGCTTGAAGCAAGACCTTGATACAGCCCTCCTGTTTTTTATCAAAGATGTCATACGCCCTCACCCCCTGATCAAGGGGGAGGTGGTGTGTAAACAAGGAAGCAAGCTGCTTTTTGTTCTTACCTATTAAAGGCAAAATAACAGGCATCAGAGATCTGGCCGGACACCGCCCACTTTTATACGTTAGATTTTTGTCATAGACATCAGCCGGCTTAAACACAAACTGATCTGTAGTATGGACACCGATGGTGGCTATAATACCTCCAGGCCGCACCAGGTCGTAAGCGAGTTTTTGTGCTGATTCATTGCCTACGGCTTCTATGACGGCATCGGCTCCCCTACCCTGCGTCATCTCCTTCACGGCCTCTATCGTCTCTTTATTTAATTTTAAGGGTAGTCCCCCAAACCCGGAGACCAAGACCAACCGGTCATCTATCAAATCGACTCCTATCACCGTGCCAGCGTACGCATGAGCTGCACTCCATATAGCCATCAGGCCCACAGGTCCACAACCAATGATGACCACTGTATCCTCAGGTTTTAGTTCACAAAGCAAAGCACCAAAATAACCAGTACTGAGAATATCTCCTGCCAGGATGGCCTCTGAACCAGTAAGACCATAGGGCAGGTATGGCATCAAGGTATGATCGGCCAGAGGTACTCTAACATATTCGGCCTGAGCACCCTGGAGCCCTTTGCCGTTTTCTCTCCAACCATAGATCTGATTGTGTATACATCTCGCGCTAAGACCGCGAAGGCAAAAAAAGCACTGCCCACAGGCTGTAGTGAAAGCACTGACGACCTGATCTCCAAGTTTTAGACTAGTGACCTCACTGCCTGCTTCAACGACTTCTCCGGTAAATTCATGTCCCATAGCAGTGTGAGAGTCTATGCCACGCTCTCTTCCGTGATAGATATGCAGATCAGAACCGCAGATGGCACAATATGATGTCTTGACGATGACATCCATTTGATCTTCGATGATTGGATCAGGGATATCTTCGTAGGTGATGGATTGAATACCGGTGAATGTTAGTGCTTTCATATATTGAAGAATAAATATAGTTTAAGAGGATAAATATAATGCTGATAAACAATGCAGAAACGTTGAAATGGTTAGAACCCCCGGGATCGGCAGGTGCTAAAAAGCTTTTTTGCCGGGCATGCTATATACCAATGGCCAAAAAGAGTAAACCGCCAAAATCCAATCATCGAAATCGAATAAATTCAATATTAGCTGTCTATCATTTTTAAAACCATTGCCACTATGGTCAATCGAAGAAAATGTGTTAAACAACCAGTGCGTTTGCAGGGATCCCGATCTTGCCATTTTCCATTTACTAGATATCAGTTGATCGTACAGATTATTACGATTATATTAAAATGTGGCGATGAGGGCTTCATCGGCTTTTAGTTCAAATTTATCTAAATATACCACAAGATTGATATCACTTTGGATGTTGAAGAGTATGGACTACATTAGTGTTGATATAACAAACCTTACATGAAAATTTCTACCATTGATCTCATCATCATATTGATCTACCTCAGTTCGACGGTAGTCATCGGATTACTACTAAGAAAACAAGCCTCTAAAAGCAAAGAAAGCTATATGCTCGGTGGCAATACTCTACCCTGGTACATGCTTGGCTTGTCTAATGCATCAGGTATGTTTGACATCAGTGGCACAGTATGGTTGGTGACTCTATTATTTATCTATGGACTTAAAAGCATTTTTATTCCCTGGTTATGGCCGGTATTCAACCAAGTTTTCCTGATGATGTTTTTGTCCGTCTGGTTGAGGCGCTCTGGAGTCAATACAGGAGCAGAATGGCTGGCTACCAGGTTTAGTGGCAGGGGAGCGCAAATGTCCCATGCAGTTATAGTCATATTTGCCGTCATTTTGGGATTAGGTTACCTTGCTTATGGGTTTATAGGTATTGGAAAATTTATTGAAATATTTATTCCCTGGGAGGCAGTGTCGGCGTATGTACCTTTTGATATCTCCCCTCAGTTTGTACCTCATTTTTATGGAGTGATATTTACCCTTTTTGCTATTTTTTATAGTTTAATCGGAGGCATGCTTAGCATAGTATGGGCCGATGTAATACAATATTCGCTGATGGCTATCGCCGGGATCATCATCGGGATAATCGCTATGAATGCCGTAGCGCACAATGCCCTCGTAGTGCCTGAGAGCTGGTCCAGTCCGTTTTTCGGCAGTCATCTACATCTTGACTGGAGTCAGATCATACCTGAGGTCAATAGCAAAATCAGTAGTGATGGGTATTCACTGTTTGGCATATTCTTTTCTATGATGTTGATCAAAGGGTTGTTGGTATCTTTTGCCGGACCTGCGCCTACGTACGATATGCAAAAAATCTTGTCTGCCAAGTCCCCAAGAGAAGCAGCTATGATGTCCGGATCAGTCAATGTCGTACTGATGCCTTTCAGGTATTTTATGATTGCAGGATTTGCTGTACTGGCATTGATCTTTTACAATCAGTTGGATCTTCGATCGGTCACCAGCGGGGAGATTGATTTTGAACAGATTTTGCCGGAAGCTATTAGCAAATTTGTTCCGGTCGGGCTCATGGGCATATTGCTGGCAGGTTTAATCGCTGCATTTATGAGCACATTTGCAGGTACCCTCAATGCTACTCAGGCTTATATCGTCAATGATATTTATTTAAAATTTATCAATCCCAAAGCGGACAATGTCAAGATCAGGTCAATCAACTGGATCGCTGGTCTGACGCTGGTTTCGTTTAGTTTTATCCTTGGTTTTTTTGCCAAAGATGTCAATGATATACTTCAATGGATCGTATCTGCTGCATATGGCTCTTATGTAGCTGCCAATGTGCTTAAGTGGTATTGGTGGCGATTCAATGGCAACGGATTTTTCTGGGGTATGATCGGAGGGATGGTGCCAGCCTTGACTTTCCGATTTATTTTTCCTGGCGTACTCGATCTGTATACCTTTCCACTTATGTTATTGATCTCTACAGTTGCCGCGATCATAGGTACTTATTCAGCACCGCCGACCAATGAAGACACCCTCAAAAAATTCTACAAAAATGTAAGGCCCTGGGGATTTTGGAAACCGATTGAAGAAAAAGTATTGGCAGAAGACCCTGGTTTCCAACCCAACAGAGATTTCAAAAAAGATATGTTGAATATTGTGATCGGTATCATTTGGCAGACCTGTTTGGTAGCTTTTCCAATCTACTTGGTTTTATTAAAAGTGGTACCTTTTACCATCAGTATCGGTATCGCCATCATCTGCACCCTGATATTGAAAAAGACCTGGTTTGATAAATTACCCAAGGACTAGTTAATTGCTTTAACCGATTAATAAGAACTATCTGAGCAATCATGGAAAAAAAATTTCCTAAAGATTTCATCTGGGGAGGAGCTACCTCCTCTTATCAAATCGAAGGAGCATGGAATGAAGAAGGCAAAGGGCCCTCCATCTGGGATGTATTCACCATGATTCCAGGCAAGGTCAATCATTTTGAAAATGGCAATATAGCCTGTGATCATTACCACCGCATTGAAGAAGATGTGGCCTTGATGAAAAAAATAGGTCTTAGAGCATATCGTTTTTCCATTTCCTGGCCACGCATCCTTCCCGCCGGAAGAGGCCAGGTCAATCAAAAAGGTATTGATTTCTACAATAAACTCATCAATGAATTAGTAGCCAATGATATCACTCCCTGGGTGACACTGTATCATTGGGATCTGCCTGCTGCATTGGAGTTTGAGATCAACGGTTGGTTGGGCGAGGAGATCAGTGATGCTTTTGCTGAGTACGCTGATGTCTGCTTTGCTGCCTTTGGAGATAGGGTCAAAAACTGGATCACCATCAATGAATCCTGGGTGGTCGCCATCCTGGGATACGGATTGGGTGTATTTGCCCCGGGTAAAAAATCCATGGATTACCCATACCAGGCCGGACATAATCTACTCAAAGCGCATGCTAAAGCAGTAGCCACCTATCGGCAAAAATACCAATCGACCCAACATGGTAGAATCGGGATCACCAATAATTGTGATTGGCGCGAACCTCTGACAGAAAGTCCTGCAGATAAAGCGGCTGCAGAAAGAGCTTTGGAGTTTTTTCTGGCATGGTTTGCAGACCCTATCTACAAGGGGGATTACCCTCCCTGTATGAAAGAACGACTGGGAAGCAGGCTGCCGTCCTTTACTGCTGCTGAAAAAAATATGATCAAAGGTTCGTCCGATTTTTTTGGACTCAATCACTATACCACTATGTATGCTGCCGATGCAACTCATAATCGCGAGAAAGGCAGTGTCTATGGCAACGGGGGTCTATCAGAAGATCAGGATGTCAATCTATCCGTATCGCCTGATTGGAAGATGACGAGTATGCAGTGGGCGATCGTCCCCTGGGGTTGCAAAAAATTATTGATGTGGATCGACGCAAGATATGATCATCCAGAGGTCATCATCACAGAAAATGGTTGTGCTTTTAATGAGTCACTGGTCGAAGGAAAAGTAGATGATCACGAACGAATACAGTTTTTTCAGGGATATCTGGCAGCAATACAAGAAGCTATCCGGGGAGGTGCTGATGTCAAAGGATATTTTATCTGGTCCTTGATGGACAATTTTGAATGGGCATTGGGTTACGACAAACGTTTTGGAATCACTTATATAGATCAGGATTTAACGAGAATACCAAAAGCATCAGCCTGGTGGTACGCCAGCGTGATTGAGCAAAATGAGGTCATTTGAAAATATTGTCATTTGCCTTTGAGGCTAAATCAAAATAATTATCAGGCTATTGACCTCCTAACATAAGGTATGCTAATGAATACTCAGCGATTTCACCGGGGCACTATCCTCCTTATTGTGCTTAACGACGAAATACAAAGTCACCAATAATGATCCAACCAGGTAGATGGCTACTGCATACTTAATCCATACACCAAATCTATCCGATAAAAACCAGTCACCTTGTATCCAGATGATATACAGACCCAGGATACATTTAAGTCCTTCGGCTATCCAGGCGGTGGGATTACGGTCCATCAGCTCGGTATAGGCATAGACATCGATGAATAAGATCAGACCATAGATATAGATTTGATAAGTATTGGCTCGATGTATCTCCGCAATATGTGCAAAAAGATAACTGGTCAATACCAACATAGCAAGGAGCTGCAACCAGCTCCAGATATGTAATCCGAGGGATGCTTTGGTATCATATTTATCAAAATGGTAGACATCATTTATCTTATGGACAGGATATTTTTTTTCAACATCCAGCGGGCGCCAGCCAGTGGGCATAAACCATATGCGTAATTTGTCTTTGAAATCCTCTGCTCTCCAGGCATCTTTAATCAAAAGCCAAAGGTGCAAGAAATTAATTTTGACTGGGTTCCAGGTTTGTACAGGTCGGGTGATACCATATACCGGAGGTACTTCCGGCAGCTCTTGTTGGAAGGTGCCAAACCACCGATCCCACCAGATAAAGATTTGAGAATAATTTTTGTCGAGGTATTGCGGATTGATCGCATGGTGCACCCGATGATGAGATGGAGTGACTATGATCTTTTCTAAAAAACCCATATGTCCGATATGGCGGGTATGGTACCAAAACTGGGCAAATAATTGGATGGGCGCGACTATAGCAATCACTTGCCCGGGCACTCCTAATAAAGCCGCAGGCAATAAAAAGAAGGTAAAAATCCTAACAAACACGGAGATGCTCTGTCTCAATGCACAAGCCAGGTTAAACTCTTCGCTGCTATGGTGCACGATATGATTATTCCAAAAAAAATTGTACTCGTGCGCGATACGATGTACCCAGTATCCGGAAAAATCCAAGGCTAGAAATGCAACCAGGTATACCAACCAATTAGCTTTTATATGCACGATCGCAAGATGCTCAACCATCCAGGAGTATCCAATGATAGCTACGCTGATACCTAAAACATCTTTGATCACATTGGTAAATCCTGAGCTCAGGGAGGATATCATATCCATGTTGCGCACCGTATCATTCCCCCGATAGTAACCATAAAATTTTTCTATGAGGACCAACAATAAAAATGCCGGCATCGCTACTAATAATATTTTACCATAAGTCTCCATATCGTTGCTATAAGGATTACAAAGGTTTCACTAAAATAAGATTTATGTTTTGAGCAGGAGCGCAATTTCTACATATTTTTTTATTTGATCTTCATCTACTGCTCCAATGATCAAGCCATTTTCCACTACCGGCAGCAAAGTGGCTCCTGTACTTTGCATCAGATGTAACGCATCTTTCAAAGAGAGCTCTGTATCGACCTGGGGTACTTCCGTCCGGGTAAATGAGGCTACCGGCGCTTCTTGCCTCTGCATTTTATAAGCATACATGACGGCGGCATGGGAAAGATATCCCATCAAAGCATCTCCATTATATACCAAATAATTCTTCTCGATTCCCCGCAAGGCAGTTTCGACCGGCAAATGCATGCTGTCGCCCGCCTGAATATGCTCATACTTAGTATTGATCAGATCTTTCACTGGTTTTACTGCCAAAATAGACTCCCATTTTACTTGTTTGAGTTCATTGCCCGCTGTTACGAAGATAAAAAGACTCACCAGGCAAAGCATCCAATGGCCCTGCGAAACAGCGAAGATGAGAAATACAATGGCCAAAGCCTGTCCGACTCTGGCTGCGATCAAAGTGGCTTTATATCTCGGCCAATGGGTCGACAATAAAGCCCTTAGTATTCTACCTCCATCCATAGGAAAAGCCGGGATAAAATTGAATACCGCCAATATGATATTTGACAACATCGTCAAAGGCAAAAAACTATGAATAAAAGAATCACCACCTCCCGGATATCTCAATGCATCCAGTATATTTCGCTGCCCGGTAATCAATATAATCAGTCCGAGCATCAGCGCGATAGCTACATTGACGAGGGGGCCGGCTATGGCTATCCAGAACTCTTGCACCGGTTTTTCGCTGATACTTTCCAGGCGGGCAATACCTCCAATAGGCGTAAGAAGAATGTCACGTGTCTTGTGCCCATACTTTCGGGCAACCAACGCATGGCCATATTCATGCAGGATCACACAAACAAATAAAATCAAAACATACAACTGCATGAATATAAATCCCCTTGTCGAAAGATTATCCTGCCAGGCATTATACCCGACCCAAACAAATATGAGCAAAAAGCTCCAATGTAATCTTATGGGGATACCCGCGATTTTGGCGAGTTTTATAGTACCGGTATCAAACATTAGTAAATCGAGGGGTATAGATTGCCTTTTAATATTTCTCTGGACAGGACGATTTGTTGTATTTCGGAAGTGCCTTCGTATATCTGGGTAATCTTGGCATCGCGCATCATTCGTTCTACATGATATTCTCTGACATATCCATAACCTCCCAAGATCTGTACCGCTTGCGTAGTCTGTTTCATTGCCATTTCTGATGCAGCATATTTGGCCAATGCGGCGGCGGCGGTGTAATCTTTGCCCTGATCTTTGAGCCATGCCGCCCGATGGATCAACAACCTGGCACCGTCGATCTCGGTAGCCATATCGGCCAACTTAAAAGCGATGGCCTGGTGTTCGAAAATAGGTTTTCCAAATGACTTTCGCTCTTTTGAATACATCAGGGCGCGTTCGTAAGCCCCCGCTGCAATGCCCAGCGCTTGTGCTGCAATACCGATTCTGCCTCCGTCAAGCGTATTGAGCGCAAATTTAAATCCATGACCATCCGGTCCTATTCGATTTTCTTTTGGTACTTTGACCTGATCATAATTGATGGAAGTGGTATCACTCGCCCTAATCCCCATTTTATCTTCCTTGGGACCGATAGTGATGCCCGGCCATTTTTTTTCGACGATGAAAGTATTGATACCCTTGTGCCCGAGAGCGGGATTGGTTTGAGCCATAACCAGATGGATATTGGACCGGTGACCATTGGTAATCCAATTTTTGGTGCCCTGCAAGATATAATAATCACCATGATCTTCTGCCTGTGTCTTGAGTTGAGTAGCATCGCTGCCAGCATCTGGTTCTGAGAGACAAAAAGAACCGATCAATCTGCCGGTAGCCAAATCTCCTAAATATTTTTGCTTTTGCTCCTGGGAGCCATATAATTGCAAGCCGTGACAAACCAACGAATTATTGACAGACATAATCACCGCTGCTGAAGCATCGACTTTTGCTATTTCTTCGATAGCCAGCGCATAAGACATAGCATCCATCCCTCCACCTTCATACTGTGAATCCACCATCATGCCTAGAAGACCAAGAGCACCCATCTCGCTGACCAATTCATCAGGAAAATGCATATGCTTGTCACGTTCGAGCACCCCTGGCAGCAGCCTGGTTTGTGCAAACTCTCTGGCCACTTCTTTGGCAGACAGTTGGATATCTGTTAATTCAAAATAATTCACTGCTAGTGTTTATAGTCTGTATAATTAATACAAAAATCAGTTTTTATTAATAAATGAAAGGTAGGCAGGTTCCAGAATATCCAGAATAGTCGCAAATGGCATGACCTGAAGCCCAAATTTTTCATTGACCCATTCAAGATAGCTCGATTCACCGTTCATAAGCAATCTATCTTTTTCGATATCATTAGAGCTATAAAACTGGATGGCATATGCTGGAGTGTCCTGGTCCATAAACCTTATCTTACATAATTGAAACTCATGAAATGTGCCTGCTTTCATGATCCTTGGTATCAGCTCTTCCTTGATCCATGCGAGTGCTTCGATCTCTATATCTGACTCCATATTCAAGGTGATATTGTAAACAAACATTTCTTTTATAAAATTGGTTTAGTTATTTGATTGAAAATAAACTGATCTAAGATGTTCGTTAAATCCAGGATATTCAAAATTGTAAAATAAAATCACGAAGAGCATGCCATAGTCCTGGCGGTAGATAGAATAAGCTTTGGCATATTTTTTATCCGTCAGGCCACTTTTGGGGATAAAACTCATCTCCCCAGCCCAATCTGCATGAATCGTTTCTTGCAGTGATTGTGGAGAAGGCGTACGCGTCCTGATCCAATACCGATCATCATTAGTAGCCAGAGAAGCTACTTTAGTCATAAAATGAATCTCCGGAAAAATAATCTTTGTGACTGCTTTTTCATCCAATACTACAAACTTGAGTTCTGAAGAATCAGGCTCCGATACCAGGCACAGATCAAATATATTTTTTGAATCCTCACAGGGGATCACATGATAAAAACTTTCTTTTGGCATGTTGAGTCCTGCACCTGCTGCTAAAAGTTTGTTGGTAAACTCACGAGTGTAAATGATTTGGGCACTCCCTGAAAAAAAGAGAGTGATGCCAAGCCATGTGCAGAAAAATCGAACCATCCATTGGCAAAAGTACGCTTTTAAGACTAGTTAAAAATGACTTTACCTTTTGTAGGTTGATGGCAAACTAAAATCGCCAGAGCAAGGTTTAGCCATCAGATATAGGAGATCAGCTTACTTATAGAAGCGTCAGTGATGACAGTTAAATAAGCTCAAGTATAGGCGAATGAGGACCAGAAAATATAAAAAAAAAGAGATCGGCTCTTACCCCCCAGCGAACCGACCTCATAAAGTGTTGATCAAGATTATCAATCAACCCTTCGACAATGATACTGCATATTTCTTGCCAAAAAAATTGGAATAGACCATATCAAAAGTGTTTTAACTCATTTTTTTGATTATAATATTTAATGGCATTAATGCTCATATATTTATTTATGTTACAAATGCTATATATGTTTAAAATAAATCTATGTTGTAATAAATTCATGGCATAACCACTTACTTAGGATCCAATGTAGTTTTGATTCGATTAGAAAGATCTTCCAGGTGCATCTTCGTGATCGTGTTGCCTCTTCTTGCAGCAGCAGTGTCAATTAAAGATTTCATACTTTTTAAATGCCCTCTCAGGATACTGAGTATATCATTTTTCTTTGGATCCATCCTGCCAGGTATGGTCGTACCAAACACGGATACTGGCCCGGATGGGCCGGCAGGGGTAGTGAGCATGCCATTAAGTCTTTCAACATACATTTTCTGCAGATTTCTTCGGAATATATTGATCTCACCGGAGCCACCCAGATCTGTCCAAATAGCTGATTGCATGTCCTTTAGAAGTTGAAGCACACCATAAGCCTTAGGATCTGCATAAGATGTCTCCATCATGCGCTGGAGTCGATCTTCGTTCAATAGGTTAAAAATCACCGGTTCCTGAAGGGCCCTGATATTGTCAAGACCTTGACCAGGTTGGATCCTGTTGAGTATCACCGGATCAATGATCCAGGTGGGGGTAGTAAAAATATTTTTGCTCAAAAACTGAACAGCCGACTTCTGTAATACTGCTGGAGTAGCTTCATACACCACGTTGTTTTGATCAGAGGTCATTGGAGTTTCATAGATTCCGCCTACATATTTCCCTACGTGACCCAAATATCTTCTGAACTGATCTACCACTGATTCATACGACTCTTTGAGAATATCAAATCCCTTTGCCTCATCTTTGGTCCACTCTGGAAGATTGGATATGATTCTTTTTAAATTTTTAATACCATATTCAGAGGCAACCATGGCATTGTCACCCAGGTCTTCATTTTGACTACGAGGATCATATGGATTGATTTCGGTCAAAAACCATAACCTTCGGTTAGGGTAAGCTTTTTCTCTAAACCATTTATTGAGGACCAATTGATCTTCTTTTTCATCTTTGGTGTTATAAATAGGTTTGTAACCCCATTCGATAGCCCATTTGTCATAGTCCCCTATCCTGGGATATAAGTCATTGACACCATCTTCCGGTTGAGCTACATAGTTAAAGCGTGCATAATCCATAATTGAGGAAGTATGACCATACTGGGCTATAAAATTTTTATCGCGCAATTTTTCGACAGGAGTAGCACTGGATGCACCAAAATTGTGTCGAAGGCCAAGCGTATGTCCTACTTCGTGAGAAGAAACGAATCGTATCAGTTGGCCCATCAGCTCATCATCAAACTCATTAGCCCTGGCCCTGGGATCGACTGCTCCAGCCTGGGTCCGATACCATTTTTGCAGAAGTTTCATCACATTATGATACCAACCAATATGGCTTTCAAGGATCTCTCCGGTCCGTGGGTCATTGACATTGGGTCCGTAGGCATTCTCAACCGGAGAAGCAAAATATCTGATTGCAGAAAATCGGGCATCTTCCAGGGACATAGTACTGTCATTCTCCGGAAACTCTTCAGCACGAATGGCATTTTTCCAACCGGCCTGCTCAAAAGCGGCTTGCCAGTCATTGACTCCTAAGATGAGATACTTTCTCCACTTATTAGGAGTAGCAGGATCTATATAGTACACAATAGGTTTAGCAGGCTCTATGAGCTCGCCTCTTTTTTGTTTTTGAGCATCTTCTTCATTTTTTGGTTCAAGCCTCCACCTCACTGCGAAAGAAGGATCTTCAGTACGTTGACCTTCGTCGTCATAAACAGTATAACCAGTGGCAAAATAACCCACTCTTGGGTCAAACAATCTTTTTTTCATAGGCACCTCTGGCAATAAGATCAGGGAGGTATTTAATTCAATAGTGGCGAAACCAGACACTACTCCACCGGGCAAAGTCACAGATCTTGGCGCTCCGGGAGGCGTTGGACCATTGGGAGGAGGTGAAACAGCAAAGGTCTTGACAGTCTTGACCTCTATATTGATTGGAAAGGATTTGATATCCTCGATATAGGAGCGATCACTTTGTATTCCCCCAAGTCGGTAAAGCGACTTGAGCGTGCTATTGAGTCCGACAATCTGGGCATCACCGGAAAATAGACTGGTCACCTCTATCAATAAGCTGGTATCTTTTCTAATGGATACAATATCAAAAGCAGCGGCTATCGGATCTACATTGCTATTCAATACCGCCTTGTAGATTGGAGCAGAAGTATCTGCGCTAGCATTGACCAGCGCTTTGGCTCTAAGGAAAACTTTTTGTTCTGTCCCTTTCTCAAATCTGACCATCTGACGATTGACCAATTCTCCACCATAACCACCGGAGGTAGGCGTACGCCTGTATCGAGTAATGGCCAGCATGTCTTTACCCAACATAGCATATGGCAATTCGAAATAGTATTTGTCCTCTACCTTATGTACAGTAAACATGCCTTCTCTGGATTCAGCTTTGGCAGTAATTACCTCTTTAAAAGGTTTAGGCCCCTTTTTGGCAGCATCAGTAGACTTTGCAGCAGCCGGCTTGGCGGTATCAGATTTTGGAGTAATGGTGTCTTTCAAGGTCATTTGACTGACCCCTGCCATTGCTGTACTCCCCGAAGTCCCATTTTTAGTATTGGTTGTAGGGGTGATTGTAGCTTTTTTACTCGTGGTACAGGCGGCAAATGCTACCAATACAAATAAAATGTTGATTAATTTGTTCATTTGAGAGAGTTTATTAAAGAACCAAATTTAGGTAAATTGACGAACTATAGGTGGCTTAATCAATAAAAATTGATCGGGCAGGCAGGACAATACTGTGCTGCATGATACTTTCAAAAATAAATCCTTACACTGCGTAAATAGCAATATTTTCGCACTTTGTTAGAACGTAATGTCGACTCCACTCCTGTTTATTTTATAATGCACATTTTATATGTCGAAAAGTAAAACAGACAAACTCGCAAGCTCAAAACCGATATATCATTATGCTTCTTCAAGCCATCAAATCCTATCGCCGGTGGCCCCTATCTATTATAAAGGGCAGTATCGGCTGTACTTCCTGCAGTCTGTTTTAGAGCAGTCTGATTCAAAAACAGAATATTGCCTGATTCAGTCTAATGATCTCATCCATTGGATTACAAACGCTCCTGGTCTGAGTTTTAAATCAAACGAAAGCTTAGCCGGTTGTATCGTACATGATCATAAGAACACCTGTGGTTTAGGTACGGCGACCAAATCTCCCCTGGTTACTATATATAGCGAACAGATCAAGGGCAAACAGGTATGGTCTATGAGTTTTAGCCTGGATGGAGGGAAGAACTGGCAGGTTTACCCTCAAAGTATAGGACTGGACATCAAGAAATCGAAGCTCTGCGACCCGTTTATATTTTGGCATCCGGAGAGTGGTCGATGGATCATGGTGATTTCCTTGATCAACGAATTCAAAATACAAATTCATACCTCTAAAAACCTCATCAAATGGGAGTTTAGCAGCGATTTCGGCGGGCACCCATCTTTCAAAAAGGAGTGGACACGAGTTACGATCATTCCACTGTCGGTGGTCAATCAACAAGATGTAAAAAAATGGGTTTTAATCGTAACAACCGGTGATGATTATCCTGGTGCCAGATATTTTGTAGGCGTATTTAATGGTAAAGCGTTTATGTGCGATCACGCCCTTGATCTGGTCAATCCTGTAGATTTCGGAAAAGACCTTTTTGCCCCGCGCGTATTTTCAAATGCACCGGAACATCGGCAGATCATGGTGGCTGCAATCACGAATGAGTCGTATAAAGACCACCTACCCACGCTTTCGTGGAAGTCAATGATTTCTATCCCCAGAGAACTCTCCCTGGCGAAAAACACAGATGGTTCCTTCACCTTGCTGCAACAACCGATAGCTGAATTAAAAAAATTAAGATCTAAAAGCCTGGAGTTTGCTAAAAGCCCGATGTCTCAAGAAGTGGAATGGGAGCTGGCCCTGTCTGAATCTATGGAGTTTGAGCTTCTGTTGGATTCTCATAAAATATGCACCCTTGAATTTGACTTTGGTAACAAGGCAAAACTATTACTCATTTGGGATCCTGTAAAACATCAACTGTCCCTGGATCGAACGAGCAAAGCATTGTCATTTCATCCATCCTATCCTTCGATTGAAAGTGCCAAAACTACTAGTGGCCATTTGCTACCCCTGCACATTTTTTTAGATAACCACTCTATCGAAATATTTGCAGACAAGGGCAAATGCAGTCTTACTTCCTTGTACTTTCCACCCAATAGTTTACAGCGATTTAGAATCATCGGAAAGCATTTTGCTGCATCAGGCACGATCCATACGCTCGGATTACCTGCAGAGCAGGTGTAAAGAGTTTTTTTAAATTTTACCCTTTTGGTACCCTTTTATTAAGCTCAAAAGATTAAATTGGGCTTTGTATATATATGAATAATCAAATGTCTAGACTGTTAATATCCATTTTGGTGATTTTATCCTCCGGCACTTTGATATGGGCTCAAACAGCCCGGCTAAAAACGGTCTTCGGCAATCATGTACCTTCTGAATTTGATCTGGTCAAATGTGCTTTTGATACCACAGCTACCGCTTATTATTTGTTTGATAGTGGTAGTGCAGGGATCATCACAAACCCTCAAGGACTTAGAGTAGAGTTTACACGACATTTTGCCATCAAATTATTGGATTCTTTTCCTCCGGATGCAAACAAAGTATACCTTTCATTATATCAATCACCCGCTTCCAGCGAAGAACTGAAGGATCTTCGTGCATCCACTTTTAATGTGACCGATGATATCATTTATGAAAACAAGCTGGATAAAACTTCCATCAAATATTCGAGCAACGGTTATTACCAGGATATGGAAATCACCTTACCCAATGTACACGAAGGCAGCATCCTTGAAGTACAATACACGATTGAATCTGACTATTTGACCAATTTCCATGGCTGGGATTTTCAGCGAGCGTTGCCTGTCCTGAAAAGCCAATATGAAACGACCATTCCGGACTTTATAACCTATCCTGTATATGCCTGGGGTGATGACTCCATTAAAATCGTCAGTGATTTCTATAAGTCCCTTATCGATGGCTATGAAGCATTAGTGACTACCTATTCTTCAACCAATGTACCCGCTTATATCCAATATCCCTTCGTATTATATCCCAACACTTTTAGAAGAAGACTTGAGTTTGAGTTGGCACCAAATCCGGATCAAAGCATTGATTATACCTCCAACTGGCCGAATGCCAATAAATACCTGTACAATCATCCGTATTTCGGCAATCAGCTTTTAAAGAGTGGTTTGTTCAAGAATTTAAAAAAAGAATTTTTATCCAATGATAAAACACGTGCTGACACGCTCCAGGATGCATATCACTTCATCCAATCACAAATCAAGTGGGATGGTGGGTATGGTATCTATGCCAGTGATCATCTAAATAAAATTATATCCAGGCATACAGGCAATGTGGCTGATATCAATCTGGTATTGGTGGGATTGCTCAGGGCCTTAGACTACAGAGCTTATCCTGTAGTGCTTACTACATCCAATAATGGCAAATTAATTCAAGAATTCCCGACCCTTTCAAAGCTCAATTATGTCGTGGTTGCTGTCTTTAGCGGAGGCAAGATCAACCTGATGGATGCTTCAGACCCGTATGGCAACAGCTTTTCATTGTCCCCTCAGTGTGTCCATACTGCTGGAGTATTGATCAATGAACGCGAAGGATTTTGGATAGAACTCAATGCTAATAAGCTGGGCCAGACTCAAATCAATTATCAGCTCCACCTGGATACTTCCGAAAATCTCACCGGGGAGTATACTGAGCGGTTGTATAGTTATGCAGCCTACAAGATGAGAAGTGAATTAATAGACTCTAACGGCATAGACTATTATTTTGACTATCTCGAAAAAAATCACCCCGGCATCACATTCACCAATCGAAAAGTCGAAGGGTTCAATGACAGGGAAAAAGAATTGTCTATCAGTTCGATTATTCACATAGAAACTGAAAAGGATACTGTTGGAAACCATTTGTCTTTTGGACCCGGTTTATTGGATGTGCTCACTGCTAACCCATTTCAGGCCATCACCCGTAATGTTCCAATTCAATACAGTTACCCCTGGATGATCACTACTAATATTGAAATCAACTTTTCACAATCCTACTCGTTGGATTCCATACCTGCTTCTTCCTTGATCCAGGCAGATGATAAAACCATCAAATATACCATGGTGTGCGAAGATGGCATCAAAGGCCAATTAAAAATCAACACGCTGCTCTCTGTCAATAAAACTGAATTTCTGCCCGAAGAATACCAGGGCGTTAAATCCCTATTTCAACATATAGTGGATAAACATCGAGAGCGTGTAAGGTTGAAAAAAAATAACTAGTGTCCTGGAATTCGCAATCAAACTATAATCAAAACCGTCACAAGTTGGTAGCCATAAAATGCGGTATAGACCGCCTCAAAATAGACTCATCGAAGATGGATCTGCACCTACACTATGGGCTGATCACCAACGAATCTGCCGTTGATGATCAGGGCACTCCAATATTAAAAGTGCTCCTTGATCTGGAATTTAAAATCAAAACCATCTTTTCACCTGAACATGGCTTCAAAGCCAACGGAGCTGATGGAAGCTTTCAGCCTCATGGGCAACATGCTCGTTTAAATATACCAATCGTCAGTTTGTATGGCGATCAGCTTTCGCCTTCGGAGGAATCATTAAAGCAACTTGATGCACTGATCCTTGATTTGCCCAATATCGGCGTCAGATATTATACTTATCTCTGGACAATGATGCATGTCATGGAAACATGCGTAGCATACCAAAAACCTTTAATCCTTTTGGACCGTCCTAATCCATTGGGTGGCGACCTCAGCATGTCAGAGGGTCCCATGATGCAGCCAGCATCTTTATCGTTTATTGGCTCCTGGAATGTTCCTATCCGATTTGGATTGACCCTCGGCGAACTGGCCTTATTAATAAAAAAAGAAAAAGGCTGGCACCGGTTGGATCTGCAAATCATCCCTACCGCCCATTGGAAAAGGTATATGAATTGTGCACAATATCAATATCCTTTTGTCCCACCTTCCCCGGCGATTACTGATCTGGATACCATATTTACTTATCCGGCCCTTTGTTATCTGGAGGCTACTAATATCTCAGAAGGTCGCGGTACAGAAAAATCTTTTAAAGTAGCAGTGGCACCATGGATACATATCCAATCGTTGATTTCCAATCTTGAAAAACTTGATATCAAAGGCTTGCGATTCGATGAATCAGTATTAATCGCAAAAGGAAATAAGTTTAACCAGCAAACATGCTTTGGCGCTAAATTGGTTGTCACTGATCCAAATCTTTTCCGCCCGGTCTATTGTGGAATGATCCTATTGGCGATGATAAAAAGTCTTTTTGCCGATCAATTTAGATGGATGCCCTATCCTACTCATGTCAACAGGACAGGAGAAGACCATTTTGTAAGATTGACCGGCTCTACCAAGCTCAAGCATTGGCTCGAACATGCACCTTTAGAAAATCTGGATGGATTAACACCTTTATTGGCCTGCGAGGGTTGGGTGCATCGCTGTCAATCAATAATGCTGTACGATTGAGAATCACAATCTCCTTGTTTAGCTTACCTTTGCGGCTCAAAAATTTATCATATATATATGTATAGGACGCATAATTGTGGAGAGTTGAGGATGTCACACCTTGGACAATCAGTGACTTTGAGCGGCTGGGTAGATGCCAGTCGGGATTTTGGCGGTATGACCTTTATGGATGTGCGAGACCGCTATGGGATCACCCAGTTGGTATTCAATATGGACACAGATCCTGCCTTGTGCGATCAGGCTAGAAAACTAGGCCGGGAATTTGTAATACAAGTCACCGGTGAGGTCAGAGAAAGGAGTGCCAAAAATCCAAAGCGTCCTACCGGCGATATAGAAATAGAGGCCAAATCACTGCTCGTACTCAATGCATCCAAGATACCTCCGTTTACCATCACCGATGACACGGACGGCGGCGAGGATATTCGCGCCAAATACCGATATCTCGATATCAGAAGGAATGCCGTACAATCAAAAATACTATTCAGATCCAAACTAGGCTTGGAGACACGTAAATATCTGTCCAACCAGGGTTTTGCCGAGATAGAGACTCCTTTCTTAATCAAAAGCACTCCGGAAGGTGCCCGGGACTTTGTAGTGCCTTCCAGGATGAATCCAGGCCAATTTTATGCCCTGCCTCAATCGCCTCAGACCTTCAAACAGATACTGATGGTGGCAGGGATGGACAAATACTTTCAGATCGTAAAATGTTTTAGGGATGAAGACCTGAGGGCAGATCGCCAGCCGGAGTTTACCCAGATCGACTGCGAGATGTCCTTTGTGCACAGAGAGGATATCCTCAATATGTTTGAAGGCTTGACGGTCAATCTGTTTAAGGTCATGCTAGGCCTGGAGATGAATGCCTTCCCCAGGATGAGTTATGACGACGCCATGAAATTTTATGGGATCGATAAGCCGGATCTGCGCTTCGGTATGCAGATCCAGGAGCTGAATGATGCAGCCAAAGGAAAAGGATTTAATGTGTTTGATAGTGTGCCTTATATCGCAGCCCTGGCGTTGGAAGGCAAAGCAGACGCCTACTCCAACAAGGAGATCAAAGAGCTCACCGAATGGGTCCAGCGGCCGCAGATCGGTGCCAAAGGACTGGTACAGGTCAAGTATAATTTGGATGGCACTTTTAAGTCCAGTGTTGATAAATTTTATAGCCAGGAAGACCTCAAAACCTGGGCAGAGCTGGTCAAAGCCCAACCAGGAGATATCATATTCATCCTTTGTGGCGAACAGGAAAAGACCCGCAAGCAACTGGGCGAATTGCGCCTGGAGCTTGGCCGGCGGCATGGCCTGATGCAAGCGGGTGATTTCAAACCATTGTGGGTATTGGACTTCCCGTTATTGGAGTGGGATGAGGATAGCGCCAGATATTTTGCTATGCACCACCCATTTACCTCCCCTAAAGCAGCCGATATCGAAAAAATGTCCAGCTCCGATCGAACTATATTGGGTAGTATCAGGGCTGACGCTTATGACCTCGTGATCAATGGCACGGAGATCGGTGGTGGTTCTATTCGTATTCATGATCGGGAATTACAATCTAAAAACTTTGCTCTGTTAGGATTCACACCTGAAAAAGCCCAGGACCAATTTGGATTTTTGTTGAATGCCTTTGAATATGGTGCTCCGCCGCATGGAGGTATCGCCTTCGGATTTGATAGGTTGTGTGCTGTCATGCAAGGCCAGACTTCGATCAGGGATTATATCGCCTTTCCAAAAAACAATATGGGTAGGGATATGATGATCGATGCCCCTTCAGAACTTGATACGGCACAGTTGAAGGAATTGAATCTAAATGTGGTTAAGGTGTAACCAGGTCGCAGTTCTAGTGCTCTAAAACTTCCATAACACTTCATTAGAGGCCCCAAAACGCCCCTACCACCCCGTTTAGGAGGAGTTTTCCTCCGACGCTTCCTCAAAAATGTCGCAGTTCAACTGCTCCAAAACACGACACAAAGCCCATATTTACTTAAGCAAATATGGTTGAATCACCCGCGTCCAGATATCATATCCCTTTTCATTCATATGCAGCATATCCCCTACGAACAAATCTTCCATAGGTTTGTGGTCAGGTCCCAACATTGGTGTGAATACATCAGCAAAAGCATAATTTTTATGGTTTCGGCAATAACGAGAGATACGAGCGTTGGCATCGATCACTTTATCCAACACACGAGCACGGGAAGGGCTGGGCTTGACTGCCACAAATAATATCGGACAACCAGGCAAACCACTCCTGATAATTTTGGACAGTGTCCTGAATCGTTTAAATATAGTTTTGCCATTGATCGTACTATCGGCAGCAAGATCATTTTCACCACAATAGATGGCTACTTGTTTGGGATGATATGGGATGATAATGTCTTGAGCAAAACCTATTACATCCGGTAAGGTAGAACCACCGAAACCACGATTGAGAATAGGATATCCGGGAAATCGACCCTGCACATTGGTCCACCGTCTAAAGGAAGAACTACCCACCAATAAAATCTGTCCCGCAATCGGAGGTGATACCTGGTCCTGTTTTTTAAACTGATCTATCTCGTTTTGAAAGGGTCGCTGGGCTAGGGCCGAATAAGACAAATTCAATAAAAAGAAGGCCAGTACCAGGACCAAAATTCTCCAACTTACCGAAGCCTTGAAAAATAAGTTTTGCATCCCTGCAAGATAATGCCTGCTGCCCGTATGTAGTATCTATTTTCGTTTCAAAACTCTATGGGCAGACCGTACGATGCTGTCTATACTCAAACCGTACTTGGTCAGGAGTTCGTCAGGTTTTCCACTTTCACCAAAGCTATCATTGACAGCTACGTATTCCTGCGGAGCAGGCTCATTGCGGGATAACAGACCAGCGATCATATCTCCGAGTCCTCCATAGATCTGATGCTCTTCGGCGGTGACCACACACCGGGTCTTACTGACACTGTTGAGGATGGTCTCCGTATCGAGTGGTTTGATGGTATGGACATTGATCAGATCACAGGATATCCCTTCGGCAGCAAGCAGTTTTACTGCCTCTACTCCAAACCATACGAGATGACCGGTAGCAATGATCGTGAGATCTGATCCTTCATTTAATATCTGGGCTTTACCCAATTCAAATGGAATATTCTCTGTAAAAACCGGCCAGGCAGGTCGTCCAAACCGTAAATAGACCGGCCCGTAATGATCGGCTATAGCAATGGTAGCCAGTTTAGTCTGGTGTGCATCACAGGGTACGACTACAGACATACCCGGAAGCATGCGCATCATGCCTATATCCTCGAGGATCTGGTGAGTAGCACCGTCTTCACCAAGTGTGAGCCCGGCATGCGAAGCACATATTTTGACATTTTTATGGGAGTAGGCTATGGATTGCCTGATCTGATCATAGACTCTTCCTGTAGAAAAATTGGCGAAAGTGCCTGTATAAGGAATTTTACCAACCGTAGCCATGCCTGCGGCGACCCCCATCATATTGGCTTCAGCGATACCCATTTGAAAAAAACGCTCAGGAAATTCTTTTTTGAAGTCATCCATTTTCAAAGATCCTAACAGATCAGCAGTAAGTGCCAGCACATCACTGTTGGTACGACCTACTTCGAGCAGCCCTGCTCCAAATCCATCCCTTGTGGCTTTTTTACCTGATACGGTGAGATTATTTACATTGATCATACTGTCTGCTTAATTGTATTTGTAATCTGGGTTAAAAGGAAAATCTCCAAGGGTTTCCGGAAGCTGAGCCAGAGCTGCTTTACACTGCTCTTCATTGGGGGCTACCCCATGCCATTTATGACTATTCATCATAAAATCAACACCATACCCCATATTGGTTTTCATCAGAATAACGATTGGCACACCCCGGTGGAGTTTTGATTTGGCAGCAGACAGCGTGTCAGATATATCCTGCAGGTCATTGCCGTTTTCACATATGATCACTTCCCAGCCAAAAGCAGTCCATTTTGCAGGCAGATCACCCAAATTCATGACTTTTTCGGTCGGGCCGTCTATTTGCTGGCCATTCCAATCAACCGTGGCGATCAAATTATCCACTTTATGATGGGCTGCGCTCAAGATAGCTTCCCAGTTTTGGCCTTCATCCAATTCGCCATCGCCTGTCAGTACATGGACGATGCCTTCATCCCCATCTAATTTTTTAGCCATGGCTGCTCCTAAGCCAACAGAAAGACCCTGGCCCAAAGAGCCGGATGCCACTCTCACGCCTGGCAATCCCTCATGGGTAGTAGGATGACCCTGGAGCCTGGTATTTAGTTTTCTAAAAGTGGTCAACTCTTCTTTTGGAAAAAACCCACTATGAGCAAGTACACTGTACCATACCGGAGAAATATGTCCATTGGAAAGAAAAAAAAGATCTTCCCCCCTGCCTTTCATATCGAATGGAAGCTTAAACTTTAAATGTTCGCCATATAAAGCAACTAAAAAATCAGTACATCCCAGGGATCCACCCGGATGACCACTTTGGCAATAGTAAACCATGCGCACGATGTCTCTTCTCACCTGCGAAGCCATTGCTTTCAAAGAATCAAGGTCCTTTTTCATTGTATCAAATAATATAAACCATACCTTATTTGTTCTGCCAAAAATGACTGAACTATTTGGATTGGCGACGCAAAGAAATATATAATTCAGTGAAGAACAAAAGATATGACCGGAGAATAGGTCAAAAAAGTGGGTTTTATTACTCTTTTATTGAAATCAATGCAAAATATTAGTGGTGCTGTTTAAGTTCTATCGATATTTCCTAACCGTCCTTTAGGATATAACACTTCCTTTGACGATCAATTTTGGCGGATAAATGATTTGCCTGATACAAACCAAGTGGGAGAATAATACCAAGGGCACCATGCATGCCGGCAATAAATTAAACGGAAAATGAAGCACAGCGACATTGGGCTGGTCAAAAGCAAAAGCCTGTATTGGTAATGGGGCTGATAAAACAGCGTAACACACAATATTTAAAAGAAGGCCAACACAAATACAATTCCAGATTAAAATCAATGGAGATCTTAGTTTTTTTTCAAAATACCCAAAATAAAAAATCAGGGGTGCTGTCAAGCCAGAAAATACATCGAAATTTCGACCAGTAAAAGTCATGAGTTCTGGTACTGCTTTGTGCACAGATAACCAAAATAAAACGATTTCCACCGGGATTCTGACTACGTGCAGTAAAGTCAATATGCCGGTATCAAACTGATCAATATATTTTTTGCCAGGCGCGGTGTTAAAAAGGCCTACAATCAGGAGTATAGGAGGAAGAACTAACAGTAAAATCCTTGGCGGATTGGAAGCAGCATGCACATAAAATCCGAAAAATCCTAAGGTAGATTGCACCAATATCCAAATAATGATTACAACCAGAGTAGTCCTTGATCTATGACTTGCCAAATAAAACAGCAGCACAGCTACCAAAGTAGTGATCAAGAATACTTGAGCAATGTAGCTTGGCAAGTCTTGCATATTACACTTTTAAAAGATCAGTTTATTTCACTGCTGCGATCAATTCCTTGCCAGGTTTAAACCTTGCTACTTTGCGGGCAGCGATTTTGATAGGTTTACCGGTCTGGGGGTTTCTACCGGTACGAGCGGCTCTTTTGGTCACTGAAAAAGTGCCAAACCCCATTAATTGTACTTTTTCCCCCCGTTTCAGCGATTTTCGCATTGACTCGAGGGTAATATTGATGGCAGATTCAGCTTTTACTTTGGAGATGGATGCTCCTTTTGCTATTAGTTCTATTAAATCAGTTTTGTTCATGTTTTCAAATATAAGTTACAGTCGAAGATTAACCTTTCAAATATAAAACATATTATTTATTTTTTTAATGTGATTATCGAAAATCATCCGCATTTAATCCTTCAAGAAGTATGCTTTACCTTTCAGCTTTTTTCATATTGACCAGCCAATTTTGATCTATCGATAAATAACCAGTTGAGTGACAACAGCAATGAGAAAATAGCAAGACCAGGGAACAAGGACAACCACCACCCGGGCATATATTGTCTGCCTGCATTGAGCAGACTCCCCCATGTCACCACCTCTATCCTAAGTCCCAGTCCAATAAAAGAAAGAGAGGCCTCTACCAATATCGCAGCACTGAATGAAAATATGGCAGTCACCAACAGCGAACTTTTAATATTAGGCCAAATATGCTTAATCAATATTTTCCACCAGGGTAGGTTGATATTTTCTGCAGAGATGACATAATTGGCCACACGCTCTTTTAAAGTTTCAGCTCTGGCCACCTGTACAAATAAAGTCCATCGAATGATCGCCACCATTACAGATAACATGAATACAGAAGGTCGGGTCATCACCACCATCAAACCCATTAACAAAAACATTTTTGGAAATGATTCAAATACATCTATGCCACGCATCACTACATGGTCTACAGGCACAAATATTTTAGGACCTATAATTTGAAAACTTCTAAAAAATATTTTACTCGTCAATGACCAAACAATCAACAATGACAACATCATCAAACCGAAGGACACCCCATCAAAATGCCAACTGAGCACCATGGCTTCATACAGTGCAAGTGACCACCAAATCAATAGAATTAATATTTGACCCACAGACCACTTTAATCTCTTATTCTGCCAATATCCGATCAACATGCCAAGGCCTATGCCAGGTATCGCGGCTATAATAGTGGATAGCAACCCAAGGATCCATACAAACCTGGCACCGTGTATCAGTCCCGCCAACACATCTCGACCCAGTGCGTCCGTCCCTAACCAATGAGTAGCTCCTACTGTACTACTTTTTTTTAAGGGTGCAGAATATCCGCTACTGGCAGGATCAATTGAAGTCGAGTGAAAAGGAATCAATGGCATAATCACCCGCGTGCAATGAGTATAGTCTGTCAAGTGCTGTTGATGATCTGAGTAAAACCAGGAAAGATAATCTTCCCAGGCAGGCCATAGCGAATGACCATCACAATTACAATAAAGTGGCTTATCATTGGCTATGATATTGGCGCCCAATGCCAGGACCATATTCAATGCTATGATCGCCAGGCATATCTTTCTAATGAATGATAATCGCTTTAGTTTTATTATCGTACCGGTGATCAAGCCCATTTTATTCTTTTATCCGCTGATCCAATCATGATATCTGTCACTAATTTTCCAAGCACAGTAAGTACCCCTGTCAGAAAAAGAATACTAAATACGACTATCCAATCCTGCAATAAAATAGATTGCATCATCAATCTCCCCATACCAGGAATATTAAACAATACTTCAATGACCACAGATCCGCCTAAAAGTAAAGGCAGTTCCATTCCGATTAAAGCCAAGATGGGCATAAATGCATTTTTTCTTAAATGCTTCTTGATAATATGCTCAGGGGGGACGCCTCTGCTCCAGGCCCAAAAAGCATAAGGTTTGGTGCCCTCTTCCAGTAGTCGGGAAAGGTATAATCGACTAATATAAGCTAGTGAAGGAATGACCATCGCGATGGTCGGTAATACCAAATAAATCCCAAAACCAGCCCACTTCTGAAATATAGAAGCTTCCGGTGGTGCATTCATAAATCCTGGCGTTGGGAATATATGCAAGGCAGGAAAAATAGTATCACTGGCAAACAAGTAGATCAATATGATACCAAAGAAAAACCTCGGGATGCTATAGAAAAACAACAATAATGCTTCAAGGAACCTACCTTTTTTATTGTTTACATTTTTGTATAAATATTCTCCTGCCAGGATGGCCAATAAAAATATCAGGAGAAGTGAGATTAAATTGAATGACAAGGTCCAGCTTAAAGCTTCTTTTATCTTGGTCCAGGCTGGTCTGTTGTCGACAATAGAATTGCCAAGATTTCCATGTAGGATCCTGCTGATCCACCGGTGGTATTGATTCTCCATGCCATACCAATAGATAGATGGAAAATAAAGTTGAAGCTTATTGCTACCTGCTATACAACGGTCGAGTTGGCCCACCCAGGATTGAAAGTCAGGATAGTTTCTTAATGAGTCAGAGACATGTTGGGTGGCCGACTTAATCTCATGCAAATCATTAGACTGATTGATCAACCAGATTAGAGATTGGAGAGATTGGTTCTCAGACCTACTCAAATTTTTTTCCAGTAAAAGATATTTCTGTAGATCTTCCCATTTGGTACCTTGTCGCAAAAAAGAGATGGCTCTTTGGTTAGTACTTTTAGGCCTTATCTTATATATCGTGTCGGGATAATTGGATGGAAGAATTGAAAAATAAAAAAGTGGTAAGTTATCATCAGCAACTCTGGTTTTAGCAATATTTCCATTTCGTCCCAGCTGGTCAGCTTTGAGCAGGTTTATCTCTGTCTGCATAGATCGCATCAATAAAAACGCCAGAATACTGATGATCAATAATACGGGAATGATCATCAACACCCTGTTTAAGAGCCATCGGGTCATAGGTGGCAACTGCATTGAATTGAAGGCAAAACGGTTAAAAGGTAATTGTAATCCATTTATTGGCTGGCAAGCTAACTAGTTTAGGCGTGTTTTCGTATTGGAAGGTCTTTTCCTGGCTGATCGCTGATTTGCATTTTGCTTTCACGAGGCGACCTGCTTTCCAGTACAAATTTACAGTGATATTGCCTCTTGCTTTGAGCCCCTTTACAAATCCCTCCTGCCAGGCAGCAGGCAAGGCAGGCAACAACTTGATCTCATGCTGGTGGCTTTGCAGAAGCATTTCCGCGATACCGGCAGTGCCTCCAAAATTGCCATCTATCTGAAATGGGGGGTGCGCATCAAAAAGATTGGGATAAGTGCCTCCACCAGCCATTTTGATTTCGTTTTTATCTGCCGGATAGTAGGTCAGTAATTTTTGAATCGCATCATAGGCTTTATCTCCATCCAGTAGCCTGGCCCACATGGAGATCTTCCAGGAGATAGACCAACCTGTACCATTATTTGTACGCCGAATCAAAGACTGCCTGGCCGCTTCAAACAACTCTTTATTATCCGGGGTGATCGAATAGCCCGGATATACTCCAAATAAGTGAGATAGATGCCTGTGGGTGACTTCTGCATCATCCCAATCGTGATACCACTCTTGCAAATAACCTCTTTGACTTATCTGATAGGGATAGATTTGAGTCAAAGCAGCAGACAAGGAGTCACTGAAGCCTCTATCCATTTGCAGAATCTTTGATGCATTGATCACATCGTCAAACAATTGTCTGATCATCGACAGGTCGGCAGTACCACCATAGAGTGTGGACGCTTTTAATCCCTGATCGGTGATATAGACATTTTCAGGTGAAGTAGATGGGGCTGTGACTAAAAACCCTTTCGGATCTCGTACCAGGAACTGTAGGCAAAACCTGGCAGCCTCTTTGAGTAGTGGATAGGCGGTCTTTTTTAAATAATTGTCATCTTTTGTATACTGGTAATGTTCAAATAAATGGGTGGATAACCAGGCTCCACCGAGTGGCCAATTGGCCCATTGCGGACTTCCATTGCCAAAATCGCCAACCGGATTGGTCATGGCCCAAATATCGCTGTTGTGGTGACAAGTCCATCCACCGGTATTATAATATGTTTTTGCTGTGACCTTGCCGGTCTCTGCCAGGTTGGAGATAAAACTCAGCAACGGAAGATGTAGCTCACTCAGATTGCAGACCTCCACCGGCCAATAATTCATTTCAGTATTGATGTTTACGGTGTAATTACTACTCCATGGAGGTCTTACATTTTCATTCCAAAGTCCTTGAAGATTGATAGGTACTCCCATGGTACGGGAGCTGCTGATCAAAAGATATCGACCATAATTGAAGTATAAAGATATGAGGCCCTGATCGGTAGAAGTAGCCGTGTTCTTGCGCATTCTGTCATATATATCCAGGCCTGGAGCGGGAGCGGCATTTAAGGACAGCTGTACGCGGTCATACAAAGCAAGATAATCCGCCTGGTGTCGCTTGAGGAGGGTTTTATAATTGTATTGACTTGCATTTTGCAAATATTTTTTAGCTAGCCCTACTTCATCTTTGCCGGCTTTGAAAGGATCCTGATCGAATCCGTTAAAACTGGTAGCCATGCTCAAGCGGATCTCAGCTTGAGAAGCATTCGTCACGACGATAGTAGAATCCTGATAATCAATCTTTCCATCTTTAGAAGTGATTTGGACCTGGGCTGTATATCTCGTTCCCCGGCCTTCTACATAACTTACAGCATCTCTGACCTGTAAGTAATTGGGTTGAGACCTTACGGGTGCTCTTCCCAGTAAGATCAAACTATTCTGATCCATTTTAGTACGGTACTGAAGTGAACTATTCATATTGATACTAAAATTCATTTTGTCAGGACCTTTCGAAGCCAGTTTGATTACGATCAATTGATCTGGATTGGAGGCAAAATAAGATCGTGAATAGCTGGTAGTACCTGCCCTATAAGTCACTGCAGCAAGTGACTTTGCAAGATCCAGGGTCCTTTTGTAATCTGTCGTAGAAGCTCTATGGTCAAAATGTAGAAAAAGGTTCCCCAGTGGTTCGTAAGCACTGGAAAAATTCCCCTGTAATTTTCTCACCAGGGTATCTGCTGCAGCATAATCTTCATTGAACAATGCTGCCCGCACTGCAGGAAGGTGTCTGTAAGCTTCCGGATTGTTATAAGGATTTACAGGCTCCCCCGACCATAGGGTGATATCATTGAGCGAAAGTCGATCTGTGTCGATGCCCCCATACACCATAGCTCCGATACGGCCATTTCCGATAGGCAATGCTTCTTCAAAGTGGCTGGCCGGTGTGCGATACCAAAGTACCTGCTCCTGGCTTATACCAGGTATATTGCATCCGAGGATGATCAGTAAAATTTTAATGCGATTTATCATTTCAGTTTAGGATTTGATTGATGTCTTACATGATCACGGATGCCTTTATGTTTCATATTGTCTTCGATGGCTTGTTGCAGATCGATATCGCATTGATTTGCTATGCAAGTCAATACAAAGAGTACATCGGCCATTTCAGCGGCAAGGTCCTCTTTTGCGTGAACCGCATCTTCTGGTTTTTTAAAAGATTGATCGCCGTATATCCGTGCCATGAGCCTGGCTACTTCTCCGCATTCCTCAGCGAGGATGGCGGTATTGGTCAGTTCAGAAAAATATCTGACACCAAAGGTTTTTATCCATACATCTACCTCGTGTTGAAGTTGGTTGATCGTCATAAAATGGCATTTGAATTAAAAACAGAATAAGCGAATCTTTTATAATAATTCTTTGCTTTTATCCAGTGAGGAATGACAGGTTCTGGCAAGACTCCACTAAATTTAAATCCGCGTCTAAGGTAATACCGGATAAAAGTACCGGAGGTCATTTTCCATTTGGATAAAAACTTTCTATAACCTGGATTTTTAATCACTCTTTTGACAGAAGTAGAACCGAAATGATACACTTTGCTTTTGCCCAACCCAATAAATAAGCGCATTCCATGTACCCATAATTTCATCGAAAAATCAGGATCAGAATACATGCCTGGAGAAAACTCCTCACTATAACCTCCTACTGCTTTCCACCAGCTTTTGTGCACAATATTGGGTGTCCAGGTAGCACCACTCCAATCATTCATTGATAAGGCATCGTAACCTGACAGTAAGTTTGCTTCATTAAAACTCCCAATATTTCTACCATAATCCTTTTCGATCACACAATTACTATCTGTTTGGGATTCTATACAAGTAGATGAAATAAAAAAATCATTGTGCCCTATGGATTGGATCTCATCGCTGATGACCTGATCCCATCCGGGACACACATACATATCATCATTCATATACAGTATGTAATCCGTACAGCTCAAGAGACTGCACCGATTGAGCCCGGTGCATACGCCAACATTGGTATCGGAATGAGAATATTCGATATCGGACTGAGCTTTGACCCAATCGAGCGTACCGTCTGATCCGTCATTTATATGTAAGATGAATTGGTGTTTGTAGGATGAGTTTTCCCTAATGCTTTTTATACATAATTTGAGATATTCCAGATTGTTCCAGGTTGGAATCAATATTGAAAATTTATAAGACGGATCTAAATTATCGGATGCCGGGGATTTAAGGGTATCACTTACCATTCGAAAACACTTTTTCTAATATTCCTAAAAATAGAGCTTATAAGCGAATAAAGTAATTATTTTCGTGCTGCTCAGTCTGAATCAAATATGAACTTTAATTATTTATTATCCGTAGCGCTTGGTGCAGCTTTGGGCGGCGTGGCAAGATACCTGCTATCCTTCGCCATTCAACCGGTGCCGGATCGTTTTCCCTGGGCGACCTTTATCGCCAATTTAACAGGCTGCCTGTTGATAGGTATGCTTGTACCTTGGTTGACCAAATCGGATAGCTCGATGCAGACCCGATTGTTTTTGACCACCGGATTTTGTGGTGGATTTACGACTTTTTCCAGTTTTTCAGCGGAGACCTTTTTACTATTGCAACGAGGGCATCTGCCCATGGCGTTGACCTATGTGCTGAGTAGTCTGATTGGAGGAGTATTGCTCACGTGGGTTGGATACCGGATGATCGTCTAATTCACCACCATCCAGTTCAGAAACAAAGGCATCACCCGCGACCAGGTCTCTACATCGTGACGACCACCTTTTTCAATATGAAAATGCATATCCCGGTTTTTGTGATACCCCTTTGCATGTAAGACCTCTATCAGATCAAGTGTATCATCTATCGCATCGATGATCCCATTATTATTCCGATCAGCGGTTTCGTCCTCAGTCCCTGCCTGAAACCAAAATTTAAGAGCTGGTTTGACAGGGGCATGCCTTACTTTGTGATGCATCAGTCTGTGATGTGGATCATCCTGTATCAGGTCAGGATTGCGCCACCAAAGTGAACCTGAGAACACGCCAGTCTTGTGAAACAAATGCGGAGCATGCCAGGCTATATCGATGGCACTGAGTCCTCCGAGGCTCCAACCGGCGATAGCACATTGCACCTGGCCACTTAAGGGAAATTGTTGTGCTATCCATGGCATGAGTTCTGCAGAGATAAATTGTGAATAATGGCCAGCTTTGCTACCTCTCCCTGCATAATCAGAGGCCCATTGCACGCCGTATTCTTGTTTTCGCATTTCGCCAGGAGCAGCCGCACAGCCTACCACCAGGGTATTGTGCACGCTTATTTCGGATTGCCCTCTCAATGCTTCGTGAAGTCCCATTTGGTGGAGGTCCTGTCCATCATTGACCAGGATCAAATGGGTATAAGTAGCACGATGGGAAGTATCATTGTAAAAACTCAAATCTACCCCCGATCCAAAAATTTAGAATGAAAAAGATGATTACTTGAATGCAAGGCCGTAATAATTAATTATTTTGGACCAAATTACAAAATTATGAAGAAGATAGGTATACTGCACGGCATGGAAAGTAGTTTTCCGCCAGCTTTTGTGGATAGAGTCAATCAAATGAATATACCCGGCATCACCGCAGAAGCTGTGCGTATAGATAAAGTGGCGCAGGCTTCCCCTCAGGGTTACGATGTCCTTATAGATCGAATATCTCAGGATGTACCCTTCTATAGGGCTATGCTCAAAAATGCTGCCATCACCGGCACAGCAGTGATCAATAACCCATTTTGGTGGAGTGCTGATGATAAATTTTTTAACAATTGCCTGGCTGTCAAGATAGGGGTACCCGTGCCAAAAACCGTGATCCTGCCATCTAAAGAACGGCCGCCAGATACGCAGGAGACCTCTTTTAGAAACCTCGCCTTCCCTTTGGATTGGGATGGCATGTTTGATTATATTGGTTGGCCGGCGTACATGAAACCCTTTGCCGGCGGAGGATGGAAACATGTGTACAAGATCAACGATAAAGACGATTTTTTTGAAAAATATGGTGAGACCAACCAGTTGGTCATGTTGCTCCAGGAAGAAATTCAGTTTGAAGGCTACTATAGATGTTATTGCATCGGTCGAAAATATGTCAAAATCATGCCTTACGAACCTCGCAATCCTCATCATCTACGTTATGATGCCAGGATGCCCGATGATCCTAAACTCATAGAACTCATCAAATCCTATGTGCTCAAATTGAATGAATACCTCGGCTACGATTTTAATACTGTCGAGTTTGCAGTCAGGGATGGTATTCCTTACGCCATTGATTTTTGCAATCCTGCTCCGGATGCAGATTTACATTCTGTCGGGCAGGAGAACTGGGACTGGGTCGTCGAACACGCTGCCAAATATGCTGTGGAACGGGCTCAGGAACATAAGCCTGGGGTAGACAATTTGACCTGGGGTAAATATATCCGACAAAGTATTGGACAGGTACCACTTTAATCTGTATTGATTTTCTCCTGTTCAATTATGAAGCAAGCTCAGGAGAATCAAATATATAATCACATGAAAAAACCTGGTGTAGATGGCAATCTAATAATGTCTCTAATTTAATGATATATGAATTACGATAAAGATCAGATCCAAAAAAATGCTGTTGAAGATCATGATGGCATCCTCACTATCAGAGGTGGAGGCCCACGGAGAGATTGGAATGGCATTCATTACAAACAAGGTATGTCTGCAAAAAATGTTGGCACAACCAAACTCTCAGCCAATATAGCGACGATACCACCTAGTGGCGTGGCTTATGCGCACATTCACGTAGATTTTGAATTGATCTTGTACATTATACAGGGAAGAGTGCGACATGAGTTTGGCCCTGGCCTCAAAAAAATAATCGAAAACGAAGCAGGCGATTTTATTTACATCAAACCAGGGGTACCCCATGAAGTTTTTAATATGAGTGATACGGAACCCGTCGTAGCCTTTGTAGCCCGATCGTCTGCCGAAGAATGGGATAATATTATTCCTTATGACCGCAAGCAGGACAGCTATACTGAAGGTAGACCCTTAATGCTCTGAAGTAGTTCAATGTTAATAGCAAATTTCAGGTAGTAAGTTTACGAACCCGAAGGACCCAGTTAGTGAGAATAACCCATTTTATTTTAATGCCTGTTCAATTAATAAGCTAAATTCATACTCATGAATCTTAAAGCATTATTCGGTATTTGGATCTTAATGGTCAGCTATACCTCCCAGGCTCAATCAAAAAAGGACTGGAAAAAACTATTTAATGGTCGCAACCTGCAGGATTGGATAGTCAAAATCCATCATCATGATTATAATGAAAACTACGGCAATACATTCAGCGTAGAAAAGAAAAAAATCAAGGTGAGCTATGATCAATATGGTGAGTTTAATGAGCAATATGGACATCTGTATTATAAGACTCCCTTTGCTTACTTCCATCTGAGCATGGAATATCGGTTTTATGGGGACTTGCAACCCGGGGCACCTGATTTTACCTTGCTCAACAGTGGAGTGATGTACCACTCCCAAGATCCGGCTAGCATACCAAAGGAGCAAGACTGGCCCATCTCAGTTGAAATGCAATTTCTGGCCGGCTTAGGTGACGGAAAGCCCAGACCTACCTGTAATATGTGTTCACCTGGTACCGAAATAGAATACCAAGGCCAAAAATATCCTGGTCATTGCCTCAATTCGACCAGTCCTACCATCGATAAAAACGAATGGGTGAAGGCCGAACTCATTGTATATGGTGACTCCCTGATCCAACACATAGTCAATGGCAAAGTAGTGCTGGAATATAGTCATCCATCCATGGGGGGTGGAGTAGTCAATCGGTATGATCCAGCCTTCTGGAATCCAGGCAAACCTTTGAAAGAAGGATTTATAGCACTACAAAGTGAAGGCCAGCCGGTGGAGTTTAGGGATATCAAATTATTAAATCTAAAAGGGTGCATGGATCCTTCTGCCAAAAACTATAAAAATTATTATGTGGGAAACGATGCCAGCAGTTGCAAATTTTAATATATTACATTTAACACATATATATAATTCAGATTTTCATATGTTTAAATTACTATCCTTGTACTTATCTTTGCATAGATTCACCAACCTAAATTATTGATGCTGGCATTAGACCGTGAAGGCATACGAATAGCCATATTGGATTTATACAATGGGGAGCCTAACGAAGGCATACGCTGTATCTATGACCTTATAGAATCTTTCTCGCGGGAAGTAGACATGGAGATCGTCACAGATACCTTTGCGATCAGGTATGAGGAGGAAGTACCGGATTTATCTTATGACATATATATAAGTAGTGGGGGCCCGGGCAGCCCATTGGACACCCAGGGTATGCCGTGGGATAGCAAATATTTTGAACTCATAGACTCGATTGAGGCATCAAATAAGTTGGCCCATACTTCTAAAAAGTTTGTCTTTTTTATCTGTCATTCATTCCAGATGATTTGCAGGCATTATGATTTTGCAGAGATCAGCCAGCGGCACCCATCTTCGTATGGTATCATGCCTGTCAAGTTAACGGTATCAGGAAGGTCCGAGCCTATATTTGACCATCTCCCTGACTCTTTTTATGCTGCAGATTTTCGTATGTACCAGGTCATCAGGCCAGATGTGGAAATCATGGATAGACGAGGATTTACCTTATTGACAGAAGAGACCACGACTGCTCCGGATACCCATGACCGGGCATTGATGGCGATTCGATTTTCAGATTATTTTATTGGTACTCAATTTCACCCTGAGGCTGATCCTGCCGGTATGCTCGTGCATTTTAATGGCGCAAAAAAACAACCCATTATTCAAAATGTAGGACAGCTAGGTTATGACGAAATGATGGATCATCTGAGAGATCCACTCAAACTCGCACGAACAAGATCAACTGTATTGCCTAATTTTTTACGGATGGCTGCTGCTCAATTGGAATTGGTGTAAAAGAGCAGATTGTTTTTCTGATTTATATTATTTTAAATCTTAGTTCTCAGACCGATCTCCATAGATAGTGTCTTGAACTGATCAAAATTGGGACCAAACTGTCTGCTCAATAATCTCTGACCAAAAGTAATCTGAGAATATATATCTGCGGTAGAGTTAATCTTCCATTCTAAACCAGTGGAACCCTGGGCATAAACTAACACCCTTCTTTTATCGAATTTTGTAAACTGATCCCTGGCTTTACTCAGTATATATTCTTGTTGAGCAGTTAAATCAGCATTCTTAGAAGTGAAAGTTCTGGCCAATTTGGATTCAGCTACGATATCATAATTGGCCCTCGTGATAAAATTAGCATTCAACCCGACTTGAGCATAGGGCCTAACACGGCTATCCTTTTTTGCAGCATACCTAACCGATAGGGGCATCTCTACGATTTCATACTCAATATTAGCAAAATCTGCATTGTAATACGGGTCTATATAATATTTACGATTGGGAGAATAAGCACGATTGGCATATCCTATACCTGTCTCCAACCCAAATTGTTTCTTGCTATATAATGCTTTAAACCCGACGCCATATCCCGAAGAATGTACCGTCTTCGCTTTATAAGGTGCCTGCTCACCCAATACAGACACTATCTGATCAGGAAAATAAATCTGATTATAATCCAAATGGGTATACATACCTACTTTCCAAACACCTTTTTTGATAGACTTAATCGTCATGGAAGGCAAGGATTGATTGGAGAAACTCACCCCAGGCACATTTCCTGGGATGGCGTCAAATAAAGTACTAGCCAGATCCTGTCCGAGTATACTATTTTCAGCAGATATCACATTAAGATTGATTTTGTCCTCTGAAATCTTACGAGCAGCAGATGTTCGATCAATATCGCTTCTTAAACTTGCCAGGTTAAAAATGTCGCGAATTGAACCAGTACCCGATGTTGAAAAATTGACTACCGCATCTATCATCGCAGGTGAATCTTTAGTCGGCAGGCTCTCAGTCAATCTGCCTGTATTGAAATCGCCTTTTTTAATTGACCCATTCAAAGGTGTAGTCAAATGATAGGTTTGGGCTTTGGCGGTAGAACCCGATACTTGCGGTCCAGCGAGATCCCTGGAAGCGACTTCCTGATTGATTTTTGGAGTGGCTATATTTTCGATTTCTGACTTCACCTTACTGGATTGACTCATCTGAAATAAAGTGATGACCAGTAAAAAGAACACTACTGCTTCTACAAATTTGGCTCGATAATAATGCCTGATATATCGCTCTTCGGCATCAAGGCGTGCCGCTAGCTTTGGCCAGGAAGCCGCATCATATTTCCTCCTGAGGTCTCTTAGGGAGTTAGAGATTTCTTTGTCAAATTTTTGATGAACAACTACCGGTTCTTCCTCAGGTGTATCTATTTTATCAGCCAGCACATCCCAACTCGTGGGATCATAGGCTACTTTAAAATCTTTTAATCCTTCTCTCACCAATGCATCCGCAGAAGCATCTTCAAATATATCTTCTTCCCCTTTTTCAATGGCCGTCAGCATGAATAAATCCCATGCACGAGCATCCATCTCAACGGAAGGATGTTCAATCTTTTGTTTTATAAAATTATCAAATGAATTATTCTCCATGTATTTTGCCTTTACCCAACAATATCTCCTTCAACTTAATCCTGGCTTTTACTAAATTGGATCTGGAAGTACTTTCTGTAATCCCCAATTGTTCGGAGATCTCCTTGTGAGAAAATCCCTCTACTACATATAGATTGAATACTGATCTATAAGCAAAAGTGAGTTGCTGTATAGATTTGAGTATTTCACTTTCACCACATCGACTCACTGCATCTACATCAGCTGTACTGATGGCATAGGCTTTGTCGATGTTTTCAGTGCGCCTCCTGGTCTCTTTTCGATAATAATCTATCGAAGTATTGACCATGATGCGCCTGATCCAGGCTGAAAGTGAGGTGCCTGCCTGGTATTTGCTGATATGTCTGAAGACTTTGATGAATCCCTCGTGAAGGATATCCATCGCATCTTCGTCCGTATTGGCATATCTCAAGCACAGCCCCATCATGCTGCTGTAGTAGTCTTCGTACAATTTTTTTTGAGCCCATCGTTCATTGCGAACACAAGCATTAATAAAATCGTCTTCTGACTCGATAGGAATAGTTATATCCATGACCCTTGGATTTAGTAGATCCAAGTTAAGGTTAAACGGTGGATCCCAGATGCATGCTGCTAGATTTTTAAAAAATTTAACCTTTTAGGCAAAATCAAGTCATATGAATACTTCTTATCATTTCTTATAAAAATGATTGTCCCAATGCGGTTTGGTGACAACACAGCACATTAGCTATCTTTTTAACCAAAAAACAATACATCAGCGACTATTATGGCGTAAATCAATCATTACTTCAATGATATATTTTAACTGGGGGGTAGCTCAGAGGGGTTTCTCCATGATCTGTTTCTCATTAAATTTTTCAGATAACAATTTTTCTTAATATGTTTGCCCCGGAAAATTAAATATACATGGCTAAAAAGCAGAATCCACCATTCATACCTGTCCCTAAAGGCTCAGAAGGCATCAAGATCACCAGTTTGAACAGTATGTATGAGTCCTATTTTCTGGACTATGCCTCTTATGTCATCCTAGAGCGAGCAGTACCGGCTATGGAAGATGGCCTCAAGCCGGTGCAGCGCCGTATCCTGCATGCCCTTTACGAGATAGATGACGGCCGGTACAATAAAGTAGCCAATGTCATAGGCCAGACGATGCAGTACCATCCACATGGCGATGCGGCCATCCGGGATGCCATGGTCAACCTTGGTCAAATGGAGCTTCTTATCGATCCCCAGGGCAACTGGGGTGATGCTCGGACCGGAGCTTCTGCGGCTGCACCCAGATACATCGAAGCCCGACTTACCAAGTTTGCCTTGGAAGTCATCTTTAATCCTAAGACCACCTCCTGGCTATTGTCCTATGACGGCAGAAAAAGAGAGCCTGTCACACTGCCTGCGAAGTTCCCTATTCTTCTTGCTCAAGGTGCCGAGGGCATCGCGGTAGGACTTTCTACGAAAATTCTTCCTCACAATTTTAATGAAATCATCGACGCAGCCATCAAATATCTTGAAGGTAAAAGATTTAAACTTTACCCTGATTTTCAGACTGCAGGTAGTATCGATATCAATGAATACAATGACGGCCAGCGCGGAGGCAAAGTCAAGATCAGGGCCAAAATAGAAGCTGTAGACAAAAAGAATCTGATCATCACTGAGATTCCTTATGGTACGACGACGACTTCACTGATAGAAAGTATCCTCAAAGCTAATGAAAAAGGAAAAATCAAAATCAAAAAAATCACAGATAACACCGCGGCGGAGATAGAGATAGCCATCGAATTACAGCCGGGAGTATCTCCGGATGTATCAATAGATGCGCTCTATGCTTTCACCGATTGCCAGCTCTCCGTCTCTCCCAATGCCTGTGTGATTGTGGACAAAAAACCAATGTTTTTGACAGTCTCCGACATTCTGCGAAGCACGGTAGATTCAACCAAAGAGTTGTTAAAACAAGAGCTGGAGATCAAAAATGCTGAACTCAACGAACTCTGGCACTTTGCCAATCTTGAAAAAATATTTATTGAAAACAGAATCTACCACGAAATAGAGGAATGTGAAAGCTGGGAGGAAGTCATCGAGACCATACATACGGAGCTTAAAAAATATATATCTACTCCTTCGGAAAAGCT
Organism: Saprospiraceae bacterium; assembly: GCA_016709995.1. Classification (NCBI taxonomy): domain Bacteria; kingdom Pseudomonadati; phylum Bacteroidota; class Saprospiria; order Saprospirales; family Saprospiraceae; species Saprospiraceae bacterium. Next base: position 2,343 of record JADJLQ010000003.1, on the reverse strand, counting down.
TCAGCCAAAGACAAAGGTTAAAACTCTCCAGGGAAATCACAGACGAAGATGTAGCCAAGCTCACGGAGATTAAAATCAAACGAATCTCAAAATACAATACCTTCAAAGCAGACGAACAAATCCGGGAGACTGAAAAAAGCCTGGAACAAATACGACATGATCTCCATCACCTGACGGAATATACCATCTCCTGGTTTGAGCATCTTAGAAAAAAATATGGTGAAGGAAAAGACCGCAAGACGACCATCTCCGAATTTGAAACCATCCAGGCCAATACAGTAGTAGCCAACAATACAAAGCTATATGTCGATGAGAAAGAAGGATTCATAGGTTGGGGCCTCAAAAAAGATACCTCTACCCTGGTGGGAGAATGCAGTGATATCGATGACATCGTGGCTTTCCGCAGAGATGGCAAAATGAAAGTCTCCAAAATGGGCGAAAAAGTATTTATGGGCAAAGACCTTCGCTATGCCAACGTGTGGAAAAAAACAGATGATCGCACCGTCTTTAATGTAATCTATGTAGATGGCGATAGTGGCAAAGCGTTTGCCAAAAGATTTCAGATCGGCGGCGTAACCAGAGACAAAGAATATGCTATCGCTTCTGATCACAAAGACTCCAAACTCATCTACATCAGCGCTAATCCAAATGGAGAATCTGAGATCGTGCAGATCCAACTTTCCCAGGGTAGCACTGCCAAGAAAAAACAGTTTGAATTTGACTTTGCCACTATGGAAATCAAAGGAAAAACCTCTAAAGGCAATACCGTGACTAAATACCCGATACGCAAAGTTGAGTTGTTGGAGAAAGGCAAGAGTTCTTTGGGGGCACAACCACTTTGGCTGGATGAGTCCACCGGCAGGCTCAATTCCGAATTGAGGGGAATCACCCTTGGCGAATTTGATACCGGCGATCTGATCCTGTCACTTTGGAATGATGGATCTTACCAACTCAATACTGTGGAGATGAGCCTTAGGTTTAATGTGGACGAACTGATCTGGATAGGCAAATTTGAGCCTACCTGGCCGATAGACGCTATCTATTATGATGGAGATAAAAAGTGGACGATGGTCAAACGATTTTTGATAGAAACCACGACTACCTCTACTCGGTTCAAATTTATCACTGACCACAAAGATTCAAAATTATTATATGCTCATTGTGGAATAGACCCCGTCGTGGAATACAGCTGGAAATCAAAAAATCAAAAGTTTACCAAAGACTTTAAGATCAGCCAATATATCGATGTAAAAGGATGGAAAGCACTTGGCAACCGACTCAGCGAATTTAAGCTCCTCAGTGTAAAAGTAAAAGAGGATGCTAAGTCAAAAGCTGTCGATAAAAATGACATTGAGTTTGAGATCATTGCCCCGGTGCAGAAAAAACTTTTTAAACAGGCAATTAAACTCGATGATATGATCCCTAGTTTTCTTCAATCGCTAAAGGCATCCGCCATCGAATATAATCTAATCCATAATTTCTATACCATCCGGCTTAGCAGGTCCTACCTTCATATTACGATAATGCAGGTAAACAACACAACCAAAAAATCAAGCCAGCACCCATGAGCGGTAGGATACTGCGCAAAGAGATTTGATCATACCTGGCAATACCCAAAATCAACATCATGACCATCACACCCAAACCACCCAACGTAAAAATGGCTGGGATCAACCAAGCATATTTTTATCAAAATGACTTGAACTGGTTCTACGATCAATAAACAATGACTTGATCCTGTCATACTCCCAACATAATAGGTACAAATTGGCTATTGACATCATGATGGTCACCAACCATGTACCTTTAAACCCAACTGAATTGGTCAGTACGGTAATGTTTAAAATAATAGGAAAAAACAATAGCGCCCCCTACATGAGCTGTACGCGGCAATAATAATAAAATGGAGGCAGTCAACTGGCACCACCCTATAAAATCATAATAATACCCTGTCTCATATAATGCCTTGAAATAAGCCCCAACCGGATCCATAGCACTGATACTGGTAAATGGTTTATGCAGAATTTTTGGCAAGCTGGCTGGAATAAAGCCAATAGCCAGGATACACCGGGTGAAAGCGGTAAAAATCTGAAGCCAGGTATTTTTATGAATCCTGGCATGCAATAGATCCAAAGATTGTTGCGATCGTCTTGCAAAGGTGCGAAAGCGTGAAGAAGTCTGATCGTTTTTCATTTTGACAATCATCTGTTAGTAATACTTCGGGGTGGTAAATTTCGTACTCCTAAAGCCTCGGGGGACACAAAAGGGCAAAGTAGTCCTGATCGTTTTTATATTTTAATGCAGCTACATGAAAAGTTGTAAAAGAAAAATTCCGGTGAAAAA